>JAHEFC010000044.1:13895-15089 GCA_024640385.1 Sphingobacteriales bacterium | reverse complement strand
ATTTGATTTAAATTAATTCAGATCATGTTACTGCACCACGTATTTCCTGTTAAACCAGTTTTTGACCCATTGTGTAAGCATGACATATCCGATCAATATTGCCACCAGCCATACCCAAAATAACGGGGGCAATTGTACAAAACCCAGGATCGAAGCCAGTGGCGAAACTGTGAGCCAGGCTGCTGCAGCAATTATGACCATTGATGTCAGGATCAGTGGCCAACTTGCACGACTCTGAATAAACGGGATCTTGTTGGTTCGGATAACATGTATGATCAGGGTTTGCGTAAAAATCGATTCAATGAACCAGCCGGTATGAAAGAGTGCGGGGTTGTTTTTGCAATCGAAGAAATGCCATAGCACGAAGAAGGTCAGGTAATCAAAAACAGAACTGATCGGTCCGATATAAAGAATAAAACGCTGTATCTCGCTTATAGCCCATTTTCTTGGTTTGATCAGCCAGTCTGCATCAACATGATCCGTTGGAATGGTAGTCTGAGAAAAATCATACAACAGGTTATTGGTCAACACCTGGATCGGAAGCATGGGCAGGTAAGGCAAAAAAGCACTCGCGCCTACCACACTGAACATATTGCCAAAATTGGAGCTCGCAGCCATCTTGATGTACTTGATAATATTGCCAAACACCCTTCGACCCTCTGCCACACCCTGTTCCAAAACGAGGAGACTGTTTTCCATCAGAATGATATCTGAGGATTCCTTTGCAATATCGACTGCCCCGTCAACTGAAATCCCTACATCTGCCGCTTTTAAAGCCGGGGCATCATTTATGCCGTCGCCCATAAAACCCGTAACATGTCCCTGTTGCCTGAGGGCCTGAATGATCCTCTTTTTGTGAACAGGCACCAGCCTGGCAAACACGTTGTAGTGAGTAACCGCTTCAGCCAATTCAGTGTCGTTCATTTTCTCAATTTGTGCACCCAATAACAAACCCTTGTCTATATTAACACCCACTTTCCTGCAGATATATGCAGTAACGATCTCATTATCGCCTGTGAGTATCTTCACTTTAACATTCAAAGCTTCAAGCTGTCTGAGTGCCTCCGTGGCTGAATCTTTTGGAGGATCCAGAAAACAGAGAAACCCCAGTAACACCAGGTCTGACTCATCCTTGACGGAATAAACCGGCTCATCCGGTGCTCCCTCCATGATCTTATACGCAAGAGCAACAAC
>JAHEFC010000044.1:1644-13885 GCA_024640385.1 Sphingobacteriales bacterium | reverse complement strand
CGGAAGCCCTGTCCATTGAGCAATGCAACCTTCTCCACACTTTTTTGATGGTGTTCCGCCGACATATTCTCTACCACTCCATTGATCTCCACCTTACTGCATAGCTCAAGTGTTCCTTCAACCGCACCTTTGCAGATCAGGATGTTCAATCCCTGTTTATCTTCCAAAACAACAGACATTCGTTTTCGGGCAAAATCAAATGGAATTTCATCGATCTTACTGTATTTCTCCTTTACGCCTAAACCCTCCTCGAGCTCCTCATGATCCAGTATAGCCTTATCCATCAGGTTCTTTAAACCCGTTTGATAGTAACTATTCAGAAATCCGAAATCCAGTACTTTCTGACTGGATTGACCATTGGTGTCAAGATGCAATTCAAGCACTATTTTACCTTGTGTGATTGTTCCGGTCTTATCAGTACAAAGCACGTCCATTGCCCCAAAATTCTGGATGGCATTCAGCCTTTTGACAATCACTTTTTTTCCCGACATGGAAAGCGCACCCTTGGATAAATTCACTGTAACGATCATAGGAAGCATTTCAGGGGTAAGCCCCACGGCCACTGCCAAAGCAAAGAGAAAAGCTTCCAGCCAGTTATGCCTGCTGAATCCGTTGATTAGAAATACGGCGGGCACCATGATCATAATGAATCGTATCATTAACCAGGTGAACTTGTTGATCCCCTTATCAAAACTTGTGATCTCCTGTTGTCCCAGGATCTGTGAAGCCAGGGAACCAAAACTGGTTTTTTCGCCCGTATTTACTACGAGAGCAGTGGCTGTTCCGCTTTCCACATTGGAGCCCAGAAAGCAGATATTACCCGAATCCAGTGGATTCGCTGATTCCACAGCAGAAAATTCGGCCGTCTTCTCTACCGGCATGGATTCGCCGGTCAGTGCAGACTGGTTCAAAAAAAGATCCTTGGCGGTAAGTATACGCACATCAGCCGGCACCATATCACCAGATCCCAACCTGATGATATCCCCGGGGACCAGCATTTTCATCGGAACTTCCAGCTCTTTGCCATCTCTGCATACAGTAGCATGTGTACTGACCATGGCCTTCAGTTTTTCAGCAGCCTTATCAGCTTTCTGCTCCTGGATATATCTCAGCACAACGCCTAAAATGATCATCAGGAAAATAACCACGGTTGAGCGGATATCCCCGGTCAGAAAAGAAATAACTCCCAAAACGGCCAACAGAATGACCAGGGGGTTTTTTATATTGTTTACCAGTCGTTTGGCAGGAGATAGGGGCTTCTCACTGGCAATTTCATTATACCCAACCGAAAGCAAACGGAGTTTTGCTTCTGATTCAGAAAGGCCTCCCGGCATGAAGCCCACTGCGATCTTTAATTCACTTAGTGAAAGCTCAAGCAGATTCTTTTTGGGGTCTGATTGTTGCGGAACTTCCATGGATGTTCATTTACCCCTTACATGAAAGAGGTATTACATGTGAAATCCCTGTAAATGTGGCATTAATTATCCGGCTGGATCATGATATTAGTCAAGTATTATTTTTTCCTTGTAAATCCAACGTCGTACGTAACACCTTCAACGGCCTGGAAATACTTTCCGGCTAGCATGTCCTGTTCCGGAAAATAGGTTAAACTATAATTGGACCCGGGATAGTTTTCATCCCTGAGCTCAATGTACACCTGGACGATACCATTCTGGCTTATCCAATTGGCCCGACCCACGTTAATGGATGTAGGATTGAAATAACCCGCCAGCATATTTCCGTCAGGTTTTACTTCAAGTATCCTTATCTCGTAAGGAGAATCTGTTCTGGTCCAGGTCCCAACCAGTTTCCCGGTGTCAACAACAGCCTGTTGCGAAGCTTTAACGGTATCTACCAAAACCGGAACAGTATCATCCTGTTTGGTTTGATTACAACTCCACATCATCAGGGCGGCAGCGGATATTAAAATGCAGTATAGACGCATAATTCATTCATTTTCGGCTGAAAAGATAATATATAAATAGGGATACTCAACCGATGCGGGTACTTCGCAAGGCCAAAATGAACTTACGCAATCCTATTAACAGTAAACAAACTGTTAACATTGAGATCCGGGGCCTCAAATCAGAAAGATTTTCCGGGTCTACAGAAAAAGGATTTTAGCTTTGCGGAGAACTTAAATCGTGTTAAATTCTAACCTATTTCGAGGATAAATTTTGAATTATGAAATTATTATTCGGTGCACTGCTCCTTCTCCTGTCAACTTCCCTTTTTGCCCAGCCAACGGTAAGGGAACAATTTGAAAAGATCAAGACCGTTCCGGATGCGGAAAAATACATTGCTGCCAACCCCAATCTTAAACCTGCCCTCCTGCACCTTAGTTATGGAAAAGATACGGCGCTTATTGACAAACGTTTACTGAAGCAAAATAAGGGTGATGTTTTTTCCGTAGGTTATGTCACCTACAAAGTGCTCGAAGTGGATGAAGCCGTCAAGTACAGGGCAAGCTATATTTTTCTCGACAGGGGCTCACTCAATAATAAAGAAGTAGACAGCCTGAGCAAACTCATTGTTCAAAAACTCAACGCAGGCACCCCATTTGAACAACTTGCAGATCAGTACACCATGGATGGCAACAATACCCATGGAGACCTGGGATGGTTTTTTGGAGAAGACATGGTGCCTAAGGAACTTCAGGACGCCGTTGCAAAACACAAACTGGGTGAAATATTCTATGTAGATATTCCCGAACGGCAGTGGTATTACATCGTAAAGAAAACCTACGACGATCAGATCAAAAAAGACATCACTGTACTGAGATCGAACGGCCGTTAGTAAAGATCAGATCCCGTTATACCAGGCCCAGCCGTTGAGGATTGCCCCGTTTTCACCAAAATCATCAAACTCATCAGTGACCACGATGCGTTTCAGGTATTTTACACTTTTGTATCCGATCTGGGTTTCCACGCGCATCCTGATGGGCGCACCATGTGGAACCGGCAGATTTTTACCATTCATACCATAAGCCAATATGGTCTGGGGATGAAAGGCATCCAACATGTCAAGGCTATCCGTGAATCCATCAAATGCATAATAATTAACGAACCTGGCTTTGGGTAAAATGCCTGCAGCTTTCAACACATCACCTAATCGAACACCGGTCCATTCCGCTATGGCAGTCCAGCCTTCTTCACAGGAATGCCTGGTGATCTGCTTCTGGGCAGGTAACCCCATCAGGTCTTTTAAGGATAACTGCAGTGGCTTCGCTACCAACCCTTCAACAGATAGACGCCAATCTGCAAAATCATTCTTATGCAGCTTATCCCATTCTTCGCTATAATATTTCCATGAACTATCTCCGGGATTGAAAGTTCCCGTGGCGGGAAAAGAAGAAATATCCCTGGGATCATATTCCTTAACCAGTGCCTGGCCCGGCAGCAAAGCCCTGTGTGCAACATAAGTCAGGTTATCTCCCATACGTAAAATATTGCCATAGGTTGGGGGGAGCTCTTTACTCTTACAGCCCGGCAGTAGTAGTCCGCCCATGGCAGTCAATCCCGAGATAATGGCTTTACGACGGGTTACGATCAGTTTCTTTTTCATATGATCTTTTGAAAGTCATGCTCAGCATCTGTTTCTTAAATCCGCTCAGGATCACCATCACAATATGAATGACAAAGAATAACAACAATGCTATGGTGGAAAAGAAATGGATGGTTCGGGCCGACTGGTACCCGCCGAACAGGTCGAGCAAAAAAGGGAATGCCGCAGTAATGGCTGGTGCCATAGTGAACCCTGTGATCACCATCAATGGCAATGCAAGGAAAACAATGATCGTGTAACTGATCTTTTGAAGAATACCATAGTCAGGTCCGCCGCTTGCACGGGGGATCAACAGGCGCAGGTGATCTTTGAGGTCGATCATCATACGGCTCCAGTTGAATTCTTTTTTGCTGAGAAGAATATGCTTGCGGAAATGCCCGCCGATGAATCCAAATAAGAGATAGACCAGGCCGCTTACTACCAGGAACCACCCTGCAAGGAAATGAAGACTTCTGCCCCATCCATTCTGGTTGAAAATATCATAGGTACGGCCTGCACTGACCGGTGAACCCGGAGTTTGAAAGAAAGGCTGGCCTTCAGTAAAGCCACCGTGCTTATAATTTCTGCTGATCGGTAATTCGAATAATGCGGGAGTGAGATCATTGCCCACTTCCCCCCAGTATAATCTGGGGTGAACCATAAGGATCTCGATGCCTGTAAAAACCAGCGCAATAAATGCCAGCGTCACTATCCAGTGGCAGATCCTTACCCAGGTGCTGTGATGAGAAGCATTTGCCATAATGGCGCGCGGGATTTGTTACGCAGTAAGGAAGTTAGCTAAACTAATGTTCAATTCCTAAAACGATTTCACTTATGGGCATCAAGGTATTGGTTAAGTTCCCTGCGCGACATAGGCAATTTATTATCCGGCTGTTTTCTCAGATAGTCATAAAATTCCCTGGTCATCTGAGGGGTATACTCGCTGTCTATTTGGGCTGTGGTCCAGTCTCCGGCTTTGTTGCGCATGATCCCGTACACATGGCGGAGATTGCTGATCTCTGCTTCCAGAACAATCTCACCTACCAGATAAGCAGGAAGAAAAAGCGTCCCATAAGGACTTGCAAAAACCACATCGCCGGGAAGCACAGTTACATCTCCCACGCGGATCGGTGCATTGATAGAAGTGAGCATCATTTCACTGATAGAAGAAGGATGGTCTCCCAGGATCCAGCCATTGAACCCTTCTATTTTCTTGATCTCCTGTATGTTTCTGACACTGCCCCAGAAAATTACTCCTCTCTTTGATTTGGAATAAATCGAATTGGCCAGCCTGTCTCCTATCAGGGTACCACCTTCTATTTTTCCAAAACCGTCGGCCACATAAACATCTCCGTCGCGAAGCATTTCTATGGGCCATATATTTGATGCGGCTTTTTCACTATGCCCCTCGGCCAGACCTGTTATCCTGATCACCTCGCCAAAATCCGGTCTTTGTGGCATGTACTGGGCCGTAACCACACGGCCAGTCATCACGGTATTTTTATCCGGATGGATCATCATCCAGTTTCCCTGGTACTGGTTATTGAATTTATATTTTTTCAGTCCGCCCCAGGCATGGGTCAAAACGATATGCTTTAACCGCTCGAGTAAGCTGTCAGACACAAAGGGCCTGCCGTCCGGAAGGCGTTCACCTTTCCATTCAGGAGTAAGTGACATGATGTACTCACGATCCATGGCAACCCTCTTGTACTGGGCCTCAACTTCGGCATGGCAACAGATCAGGATGGCAAAAAACAACAGGCTTGTGATTCGTTTATTCATGATCTTCTGTTAATACCATTTGGTATGGTGTGAAATGCCGGAGGGATCATCTGTTCTTTTATAGGTATGGGCTCCAAAATAATCTCTTTGGGCCTGGATCAAATAGGCACTGCTCCTGGGTGTGATCAGCATTTTAAAATACTCAAGGCAGGAAGTACAGACAGGATATGCGCGGTCGCTGCCCGTCATAGCCGACATGGTCTTTTTAATTGAATCCAGGTGAGCATTGATCAGTTGCTGTGTAAAAGGATGTTGCATGATGTCTGACCCGCATTCTTCCCAACCTTCGCGTAAGATGGAAAGCAAAGCTGACCTGATGATACATCCACCCGACCAGATCTTCAGCAAGGCACCGGTATCAATATTCCAACCGAATGCATCAGAAGCCTCCCGGATCATTTTCATTCCCTGGTAGTGATTGATGATCCGGCAAAACATGTAGGTACGGAGAAGGTCATCCGTGTCAATTTTCAGCGCAACATCTCCACTGGCATATAGAGAAGAATACCTCAGCCTGTCTGCCTTGAATGAAGAAAGATATCTTGAAAACAAAGCTTCAGTCATTGACGGCACGGGCACCCCCAGTTCACAGGCGGTGATGGATGTCCATGACCCTGTTCCCTTGTTCCCTGCCACATCAGAGATCTTATCGATCAGGGGTGATCCATCGGCATCTTTGAATCGAAGGATATCTATAGTGATGCCCAATAAATAACTGCCGGCATCCCCATTGTTCCATAAATCGAATATCCGGGCAATTTCTTCAGGACCTTTTTTCTGATCGTATCTGAAATGGCTGTACATCTCGGTGATCAGCTGCATTTCCGCATACTCGATACCGTTATGCACCATCTTCACAAAATGGCCTGCCCCGCCATCCCCAATATGATCGCAGCAGATCTCCCCCTGATTATTCCTTGCTGCTATGCCCAGGAGTATATCCTTCATCAAAGCAAATCCCTCCCTGCTGCCACCCGGCATGATCGAAGGGCCCAAAAGCGCTCCTTCCTCTCCGCCTGAAACACCCGTGCCTACAAAGTGAATTCCACGTTCCCCCAACTTTTTTTGCCTCTGGCCTGTATCCCTGAAATGAGAATTACCGCATTCTGTGATTACATCACCCGCATCAAGAAGCGGAGTGAGTTTTTCTATAATATCATCCACAGCCTGGCCGGCATTCACCATCAGAATAATTTTTCTCGGTGTTTTAAGCGATGCAGCAAAAGCCACCAGATCATCAAATGGCTGCGCATGTTCCAGCTCCCGATATTGTGATACTGTTTTCCTGGCAACATCTTCTTCCTTGCCAGCCACATGGCGGTTGAATATTGAAATGGAAAATCCTTTCCCGGCAATGTTCCTAGCCAGGCTGGTACCCATTACACCCAGGCCGATCAGTCCAACATCAGATTTGCTCATGTCCAGATTCAATATTATTTGATCAATGATGGTATTTAAGTCCTGGCCCACATCCACCAGGATGCCCTGTGATGGTGCTTCATAGGCTTCGAATTGTGACTTCAACATATCAGCAGGCATGAAATGTCCTGCTCTTTCTTTCATTCTGCTATACAGGAGATCATAACTGCCCTGCAGATGTACCCAAAGGATGGACGAAGGATCAAGGCCTGCCGTTAATAAACTGCGGTATTTCTCTTTAAGCGCTGAGCAACCAATGATCAATGATGCAGAAGGCAGCTTCTCCCTGATCAGCCCATTGATCGCTTTCAGCCACGGTTCCCTGTCGTGGTCATCAAGCGGGATCCCTGAACTCATCTTGGCAACATTTGATGCGGGATGAAATGAATCACCATCATAAAACGAAATTTCCATCCGTTCAGCCAATGCCCTGCCCACGGAAGTTTTACCGCTGCCCGATACACCTGTTATGATGATCACATGATTGTTCACCGTTCTGACTTTCATTTCAAAATGGCATCGATCCTGTCAAGCTCTGCTTTGGTAAATGAATAATTTTCAAGGCAACGGATAGAATCAAGCACCTGTTCAGGTTTACTCACCCCAATCAATACTGAACAGATCCTTGGATCTTTCAATATCCAGGCCAGGGCCATCTGTGCCAGGTTCTGTCCACGTTCTTCAGCAAGCAGGTTCAACTCCCTTGCTTTATTGATCTTCTCTTCAGACACCTGGCCTTCTTCAATTGCACCGTTACCCCGATGGCTAGTGGCCCTTGAACCGGCAGGAATACCTTTCAGATATTTATTGGTCAATAACCCCTGTGCCAGCGGAGAGAAAGGTATGCATCCCACTCCCTGCTGTTCCAATACATCCATTAACCCATCTTCCACCCAACGATCGAACATGGAATATTTTGGCTGGTGGATAAGACAGGGTGTACCTAATTGTTTCAATATATTGATCGCTTTTGCTGCTTCTTCAGGTTGATAACTTGAAATTCCAACATAAAGCGCCTTGCCCTGCCGCACCATCAGGTCAAGCGTTGCCATGGTTTCCTCCAACGGTGTATCAGGATCAGGACGGTGGTGGTAAAAAATATCGACATAGTCAAGGCCCATGCGTTTCAAACTCTGGTCCAGGCTGGCCACCAGGTATTTTTTTGAGCCCCAGTCTCCATAGGGTCCCGGCCACATGCCCCACCCCGCTTTTGTAGATATCACCAATTCATCGCGATAAGGCAAAAAATCATCTTTGAATATTCTTCCAAAATTCTCTTCTGCCGATCCTGCGGGTGGCCCGTAGTTGTTTGCAAGATCAAAATGTGTAATGCCGTTATCAAATGCAACACGCAAAATTTTACGGGCATTATCAAAACTATCGATATGGCCGAAGTTGTGCCATAATCCAAGAGAAACAGCAGGCAGTTTCAGGCCGCTGTTACCACATCTCCGATATTCCATTTTTCCGTATCGATCGGCGTTTGCTAAATATGGCATTGTATTATTTTTTGAATTTTAAAATAACGATATCAGGCCCCGGTCATGGCCCCAAATTTAACTATAGGTTCTGTCGTGCGACTTTTTCGCATCCCATTCTTTTGTTGGAGCAAAATAAGAGGGGTCAGAAGGATGAAGGTGTTTTTTCACCTCTTCATCTACCAGTTCAATCCCCAACCCGGGTGCGGTCAATGGAACGGGAGCAAATCCTTTATCTATCAGTTTTCTGCCATCCGTTGTTTTAACCAGTCCCTCCCACCATTCCAGGTCCACCGAATGATGTTCCATGGCCAGGAAATTCTGGGTTGCTGCAGCGCAGTGGACATTGGCCATGAACGACACCGGCGTTCCTGCCTGGTGCATGGCCATCGCTATTCCTTTTTCCTCGGCATAATCACCTATTCGTTTTGTTTCCAGCAATCCTCCTGAAGTAGCCAGGTCGGGATGGATGATATCTACAGCGTGATTATCGATCAGCGGTTTGAAAAACTCCAGCAGGTAAATATCTTCCCCCGTTAAAGTGGGGGTTTCGAGGGCTTCGGTGATGGTCTTCAGTTGTTCGGTGTATTGCCAGGGCACCATATCTTCAAGCCAGGCCAGCCTGTATTTCTCCAGCGCTTTCCCAAGGCGTATGCAGTTATTAAGATCAAAATGTCCGTAGTGGTCTGTGGAAATGGGGATCTCATAGCCAACCATATTCCTGACCTTTTCCACCTTGGCCGCCAATATTTCCAGCCCTTTGTCAGTGATCTGAATTCCGGTGAAAGGATGTTTTGTGTTGGCATAAGATAAATATCCTCCGCCCGAAAACTGATTAGCTCCCGACTTCAGGATCTCCGGGTTTACCAATGCACCAGGAACGTCTTTGAGATCTGCGATCGATACATCCATTTTCAACCAGGTATATCCCTGGGTTTCCGTACGATATTTGATCCGATTTAGTTGCTCCTCGGGATTTTTTGATTCGGGCGTGTCTGCATAAATGCGTATAGAGTCGCGATATCTACCTCCCAGCAATTGCCAGGCGGGCACATTATAAGCCTTCCCGCAAAGATCCCATAAGGCCATTTCTACCGCGCATACGCCCCCTCCCTGGCGGGCCTGCCCACCAAACTGTTTGATGATCTTGAATATTTTTTCCACGTTACAGGGGTTCTCTCCCAAGATGCGGCTCTTCAGCATCAGCGCATAACGTGCATCAGCAGCATCCCTTACTTCGCCCAATCCATAAATACCCTGGTTGGTATCGATCTTTATGATCGCCGTGCCACCCATCACAGCCGTTAAACAGTAGCGCAGATCCGTGATCTTCAGGTCCGATGGCGCCGAAGCGCGGGGAACCTTAGAAGTGGTTTGCGCAAGGGTATCCTGAAAACTCAAGCCCATAAAGGCGCTGAGTGATATACCACCCAGTGCGAATTTCCTGAGAAAATTTCGCCTGTCCCTGCTCGTTAGACTGCTCTCAAGTTCGGCGCGCTGAAGGGCAACTGCAGCTTTTTCCTTTTCCCGGGTTTCGGCAGCAATTTGTTTGATGATACTTTTCATTGTAAGAATGTATTAGCGTGGCGGAGTTAGAGTACTATGGTGCACTATCGAGCCCTGCGCCTTCCTATAAATATGAGTACTATAATAGCAACAAATGCAGCAAAGAACAGAAGCAATTTTGGAAACTTCTCTTCTTTCTTCATGGCTACTTCTTTGATCTCCAGTAACTGGTTGACAGGCACATTGGTGATCACCTGTTCATTTCCGCCTGTCCAGTACACCGTGATCTTGTCAATGAGTTTTGCATCCCCCAGCCCGAAATGAGCGTTCAATGTACTTTGGGAAAGATGACTGGCCGAGCCACCATCTATCTCACGGATCATTTTCTTCCCTTTCACTTCCACCTCGATCCGCGAACCAATGCCGTTGCTTTCTGCAGCCACACCTTTTAATGCGATCTTGATCCAGTTACCCTTTACACCGTCATTCCTGTACAAACGGGTGACCGATTTCACCGGATAGCTCAATTCAGGCACCTGGTTGACCACAAGAATATCTTCATCACCATCCTTGTCAAAATCAAAAACCACCGAACCTCTCCCGATCCCGTAATCTGCCAGGCCCATTGCCGTTGCATTTTCCCTGAACTGACCGCCTATATTCTCAAAATAAAAATCGGCCATGGGTTTGCAATTGGGATTCAGGTCACCATTGGATACATAAAGATCAAGGTCACCATCCAGGTCGAAATCTGAAAAATTTGCACCCCAGCTGATCGCGAAATAATTCAGCCCCAATTTCTTCGCATCATTGTAAAATCTTTTACCGCCTCCTTCATTCACCATGAAATTGTTGAATCCGATATTGGTGATCAAGTAATCCATATCACCGTCGTTATCAAAATCGCCGGGAGCTGCTGCCATGGAATTGATCCTTACTACCAGTCCATTTGCCCGACCAACGTCCTTGAGTTTCTTGTCGGGATATTCATTTTCCAAAGCCAGGTTAGGTGTACGCTTATACCCAAAATCATGGTTTACAATGATGTCCTGGTCCCTGTCATTATCAAAATCAGTGAATACGCCACCAAATCCGAAACCGGAATGATCAAGTCCGTATTCACTGTATGCATCCCTGAATTTTTTTCCTTTTTCATTGATCAGCAGGTATCCTTTAGCGGTTTGATTCGATGCCACTATGGTTGCATCATTGATCACTTTAAGTGTACCCCTGTAGTCGTTGAAGTAATTCCCGATGTAGATGTCCGGCCACCCATCCGCATTGATATCGCCAAAACTTCCGCCAGTACTGAATGAGTTCATGTTGCCCAGTCCATATTCCTTTGTTACGTCCCGGAATGTTCCGTTCCCGTTATTCAGGAAAAGCAGATTGATGGCGCGGGGTATTACAAGCTTCTCATTCCTTTTTGTGATTGTAGTGATGAGGAGGTCTCGGAACCCGTCGCGGTTCAGATCAGCGCTTGCCACGCCCTGGGTTACATAATCCCTGGTCAGCTCCAACCCCGATCCCAGGAATACATCAGTGAAGGTTCCGTTGCCGTTATTACTGTACAACCTGTCGTTGTTCATGCCTCCGGTGATGTATATGTCTTCATTCCCGTCATTATTAAAATCAAATACACAGGCTCCGCCGCCGAACATGCCTTCGTAAACTTTAAATTCATGCTGGATACCCGCTGAATCAGTAACATCTTTAAACAAATGCTGTGCATCTGCCTGATGCGTGACAATAAGAAATAAAAAGATCACTACAGGTAAAAAACACTTTGTCATTCTGAAGTTTGTTTGCGCCATGCCAGGTTATTTACATTCTCACCAATAAGCCTTCCTTTTTCCAGTCCTTTCTGATTATCCTGCCTGGTATGTATGCCACCATAAAATCTGGAATCAGCAGTTTCTTCCGCAGCCTGCCAGAAAGATCGGTAGTGGCGAACTTTAAAATCTGTGTCCCGTAGATCATCACGGTGTCGACTGGCATGAATACTGTCTGTAAACTGGAAATCTTCTCCATACAAAGCTGTAAGTACGGTTGCCGTAGCTGCCGCCTGGATAGCATGACCTGAAGGGAAAGCAGGGAAGGGCGGATCAGGCCAGAAGCTACGCCATTGCTCATCTATATGGGCAGTTATGAAAGTATTTGGTCTTTCCGAGAAGAACATGTATTTCCATTTCCAGCAATTTCTGTAGGCATCAGAAACAGAGATGCCAAGCCTTGCATAGGTCTCTGCACAATGGATCAGATCAGGTTTCTTTGTGCGGATCACCAGGCTGGCAAGATAATAGGAGTGCCCCGGAGGTGTTGGCGTTTCATCAGGATCGTCACCCCACCATATCGCGATTTGCTTTTGTTCCGTTGTTAAAGATTTTTCCGCACGATACACTTCAAGGAACTGATTGTAATACGCAGAACCAGGGGTAGTATCGTAGGAAATAAATGCCGGTGCACTCATGGTATCATTTTTAGCCAGGAAACAACGGTTATTACCCCATTTT
>JAHEFC010000044.1:0-1634 GCA_024640385.1 Sphingobacteriales bacterium | reverse complement strand
GAAGCGGGTGATGGCTGAATGACTGTGAATACAATGCCGGCTTCCAGCCGCCGGGCCTGTCTTCAAACTTGAGATCTTTTTCAAAATTATGCAGGTACCCACGGTGACCTCCATCATGGACAGACCATTCAAAAATCCGTTGAGCCACTGCTTTGCCAAACATGACAGATCTCCTGACCACCTTGTCATCTTTAAGGGAATCGCTGTAAATGTTCTGAAATAACTGTTCAAGTGAATCTATATTTTTCTTATTGGCATCTCCGGTTTGCACATAGATCAAACGAAGGATCTCAGCCTGGGAAGCATTAAGCGCAAGCGGCCAGAAATAAGATGAATCTTTATGTGCAACAGGCATGGAATCCAGTCCATTCAACTGCGGAGCCACTGAATTGTAACCCAGATATCCCGGCACAATGGATTCGTACATGGTAAGTCCAATATATCCAAAGCAACGTGAAGCGAACGTGGGTGTGTTGGCAGGCGTGGTGCGAGTCACCTGGTTGGTCATATCAGCCCAGGCAGTGGCCAGTTCATAGTCCTGCGGAACTGGTGACCTTTTCAGATCGGTACAAAAACTTCCAGACAGGAGCATCACTACGGATAGCAGGAAAAAATTACCTGTGAAAAGCTTTCTCATTTCGCAATTTCATTTCTTTTATACGAAACCAGTTTACCACCATTTATTCCGGCAACGATCATATGTCCGGTTAATACACTGCTGCGAACATCGCCACGGATCTTGAAACCAGATACGGGTTGGCTAACATAGCGAAAATTCCCCTTTCCGTCGCCAAGCACAAGGGTTCCATAGCTGGCATCCCATTTACCCAGCCTTATCTTCATATTGCTGTCGTTCCCGAAAAACAGGATATCGGTATTGCCGTCATTATTGAAATCGGATATAAGTATGGAATGTACGGGTGCATATTGTACTTCGTCTGGCAGTACTGCCATCCTGAATTTCCTGTCTCCGCTCAGGAAGCAGGTGGTTTCCATATGATCGGCCGACAGGTGGCCAAGTTTCTGCTGGTCCTCCTTGCTCAACAGTTCATCCATCGACAGGTCTGCATAACTGCTGTATGTTGCAAAACGTTTCCTGAAAGAAGGAACCTGTGCAAGCAGTTCATCCCTTGTGATATAAGGATATCGCTTCCCCTGAATATAAAAAGAAAGGACAGGATCAATGATCCCATTGCCATCAATATCACCGTAATACAATTCAAGCGGTTCTTTTTCAGATACCCTGAATTGTGTATTGGTGCCCATATTGCCGGCTATGATATCCAATTGACCATCCTTATTGAGATCAGCCAATTCCAGCGAGTTCCACCAACCCTTAAATTCCTTATCAAAAAATAAACCGGTACGGTCAGTAATTTTCCCATTCTCAATCTTATATACCTTTAGAGGCATCCACTCTCCCACTATGATCAGTTCTGGTTTTGCATCCCTATCCAGGTCGGCCCATTTTGCAGCAGTCACCATTCCTAACGCAGAAAATGCGGGCGCCAACTTTGTGGTTTGGTCCGTGAAGCCACCTTTACCATCATTCACAAGAATATAGCTGGAAGGCGCCTCGGGATATCTTCCTGGAATGACCCTGCCGCCCACGAAAAGATCTTGATGGCCATCAC
>JAHEFC010000309.1 GCA_024640385.1 Sphingobacteriales bacterium | reverse complement strand
ATCATTAACGGATGCTCCAGCCAGAAGAACCTGTACGACTTATCTTTCATCATAGTGGTTCCTTCAGGCAGCTCCGTACTGATGATGCCTATCCTTCCCAGCAGCCACTGGTAAAGCCCCAGCACAAGGGTCAGGTGGGCTGCGATCATGGTAAACAACCATGTTTTACGGTCGCCATTGCTGAAAGCCTTTCCGCCTTTCCAGCCGGTATAGCTTTTTATAACCGAAAGCACCAAAAGGATCAGGATGACCCAGCGAAGAATACTATGAAGATGTACCAGGCCTGTTTGCATATATTTTTTTTTGAGGGATTTAAGGCAGCGAAAATAAGCCAAAAACTATTCCTGCCAGTCTGCGATGAAAATATTGGTATCCCTGGTCCCGCCGTTATTCCTGTTGGAACAGAAAACGATCTTTTTACCGTTCGGGGAGAACATTGGGAAAGCATCGAAACCTTTATCACGGCTGATCTTCTCCAACCTGCCGTCAGTATTCAGGATATACATATTGAAAGGAAACCCCCTTTTGTATTCATGGTTAGAGGCAAATATGATGCGCTTGCTGTCGGGCATAAAATTGGGCGCCCAATTGGCCTGGCCCAGATCGGTTTCTTTCCTGATGTTCTTTCCATTCAGGTCAGAAGTATAGACCTCCATTTTGGTAGGAGCAACCAGCCCTTCAGCCAGCAGGTCCTTGTATTCTTTGATCTCTGCTTCGGTCTCTGGCCTTGATGCCCTCCAGATCAGTCGTTTGCCGTCAGGACTAAACCATGCACCTCCATCGTAGCCAACCATATTGGTGATCCTTTTCACCTTGCCTGATCTCAATTCCATAATGTAAAGTTCCAGATCCCCGTCACGCACACTGGTAAACACCATTTTCTTACCGTCTGGCGATATAGTAGCCTCTGCATCATAACCTGGGGTATTGGTCATTTGCTTCACGATCTTACCACTGGTGTCGGCCATGAAAATGTCCATTGTTTTGTAAAGCGGCCAGATATAACGGTTTCCGTATTTGCTGCGGTCCGGTACCGGTGGGCAATCGGCGCCACCCAGGTGCGTGGATCCATACACAATGTGCTTGCCGTCTTTCATGAAATAACCGCAGGTGGTTCTACCCTTCCCAGTACTGACCAACTTGGGTTGAAAAGGATCACCCAACTTCTCAGGCACCTTTCCAAAATAGATCTGATCACACATCAGGCCTTCTTTGGGATTGGTCTTTTGGAAGATGATATACTTACCGTCAAAACTGAAATAAGCTTCAGCATTATCACCGCCGAAAGTCAACTGCTGGATATTTTTAAGATGGGTCTCCTCGGGATAAGCCAGTGTATCCACCCTACTGGTCACTGTATTGATTCCATTAACCCGCGGTTTAACAGAAAAGATCAGCCCCAGGATGATCGTTATAAGCAGAACGTGAAATTTCATAATGAAAGCGAATTGGGGCGCAAATTAGCTTTTTTACGCAGGATGCATACCCGGAATTCTGTCACAGAACTGTCACATTAAACATTTTGTACTTTTACCGGATGAGATATGTTTCATCCCTGGCCATTCTTTTCCTGATGATCATGCTGGCCTGTAAAAATGGCAAAAAAACAGAGCTCCCCCAGCCTCCGGCAACAGATTCCCTCTCTATTCTTCTCGAACGGGTTAAAACGGACAGCACGAACCCGGAACTATGGAAAGGGATCTACCAGCTACAGTTGGACAAAGGTGATACCGCCAATGCCGTGGTTTCTTTACAGAACTATACCCTCTTAAGCCCCCAGGACGGTAACGGATGGCTGGAACTGGCCTGGCTACTGGCGGATACAAAAGATAAGAGAGCCCTTATAGTAACCGACAGCCTGAAACTGGTCAAAGATCCCGAGATCAGCACCCGTGCTGCTTACATCAGTGGCGTGTATTATTCCAATATCGGGCAGGATGACAAAGCCGTAGCGGTTTTTGACAGCATTATTTCTACCAACTATACTTACCTCGACGCCTACATCGAAAAAGGCATTATCCAGCATGATAAAAAACAATATGCGGAGGCCCTGAAAACATTCCAGCAGGCCCTGAAAGTGAGTTCCAGTACCGCCGAGATCTATTTCTGGATCAGCAAGTGCTATGATGGGCTGGGAAACAAAGCCGAAGCAGACGATTGGAGAAAAAAGTATGAAGCGCTGAGGTAAACCCCATTATTCACATTCATTCCTCACATTCACCACATTCATCACATTCATCACATTCCAAACTTATCTTTGCCCCATGGCAACCTTAATCGCCCCTTCTTTACTTTCCGCTAATTTCCTACGCCTGGAAGAAGACTGCAAAATGCTCAACGATTCCCAGGCCGACTGGTTCCACCTGGATGTCATGGATGGACGGTTTGTACCTAATATCAGTTTTGGATTACCTGTGATCTCGGCTATCAGAAAAGCCACTACTAAAATTTGCGACGTTCACCTGATGATCGAGGAACCCGGGAAATATGCAGAAGATTTCAAAAAAGCCGGGGCCGATATTTTAAGTGTCCATATCGAAGCCTGTCCTCACCTGCACAGGAACATTCAACAGATCAAAGCACTGGGCATGAAAGCAGGTGTTGCGATCAATCCGCATACACCAGTTGAATGGCTGAAAGATGTTATCGCTGATATCGACCTGGTATGTATGATGAGTGTGAACCCGGGTTTTGGAGGACAAAAATTCATTCCGCACACCATAAACAAGATCAGAACCTTACGTTCCATGATCAATGAAGCAGATGGATCTGCCCTGATCGAAATTGACGGCGGTGTCACGCTTGAAAATGCCCCGGGCATCATAGCTGCCGGAGCTGATGTACTTGTTGCGGGCAATACGGTATTTGGTTCCAAAGATCCAAAAGCCACTATTGCACAATTGAAAAATATTATTCACAGCTGATAAAAGACTTTCATTAATTCCTCCTACTTAAGGTGTACCCTGATGAGATTGTGATTAGACGTCACATACAGGAATTTCTCATCAGTATCAAAAGCCAGGTTGGAACAAAGATCTCCAGTGCTTATTCGTCCTAATAATTTTGCTTCCGGCGAAATTATCATGATGCCGCCGGGACCTGTGGCAAAAATATTCCCGCTGGAATGCACTTTCATCCCATCCGGTGCTCCCGGTTCTGGATAAGAGCTCGCATCAAAGAATATTTTCCCGTTTTCCACTCCGCCATCGGCCTTCACATCAAATACCATCCATATTTTATTGACGTCGGAATTGGCCACATAGAGTTTCTTTTCATCACTGGAAAAAGCTATCCCATTCGGCCTGCTTAAATCTTTATATAAAAGTTCCACAGATCCTTCTTTCTTTAACCGGAACACGCCCTGGTAGGGAAGTTCTTTTTTTGGATCGTCAACATTGCCTACCAATCCGTAAGGCGGATCGGTAAAGTATAGTTCTCCGTTGCTATGATAAACCGCATCATTAGGCGAGTTGAATCTTTTGCCATCATATTTGTCTGCAAGACTGATGAATTCTGCCTTCGGAGAAGCCAGTGGTGCATTCATCCTGGCCATACGCCTGTCGCCATGCTGGCACATCACAAGCCTTCTTGCAGAATCCAGTAGCAAACCGTTTGATCCCGGTTCACCTTCCCTGGGTTCTTTCCCAGTATAACCTGAAGGATGCAGATATTCTTCCAGACCCTTCTCTTCGCTCCATTTCATGATCTTGTTGGGCGGAATGTCTGAGAATAAAAGGTAGTTCCCATCGCTAATCCAGAGCGGACCCTCACTCCATTTAAAACCACTGGCCAGGATCTCGATCCTGGCATTGGAATCCAGGATGGACAGTAATGAATGATCAAGTATCTCTATGCTTCCGGTTGTTTCATATGTGCTGTCCATGGTACTGGTTTTCTCTGTTGATTCATGCCTGTTTGCACATCCAATTAAAAAGTAAAAACTAGAAATTAAAAAGAATGCCTTTTTAATTTTTACTGCTACATTTCTACTTACCTGTTTGCCTGCATTTTCCATAATCCAAAAGTTACCATATTTCTGCTTATTTTTAGTCAGCAAATGCGTATGATCCTGAAACCACGTCAGCCATTCTTCGCCATCCTGACCCTTATACTGGTTCTCTTTTCCGTCTCATCGAATGCGCAGAAAAAAACAGCCACTATTTCCGGCCTTGTGGTGGATGAAAATGAAAATCCCCTGGCAAAAGTTTCCGTAGTTGTATTAGGCAGGCAAACCGGTACACTTAGTTCTGATTCAGGCCGTTTCAGTATCAAGGTGGCTTCTGGCAAAGCCCTGGCTCTCGTTTTTTCCTTCCAGGGTTATAAAACTGAACAACGTAATTTCTTCCTGAATGAAGACGAACAGGAAACGGTGATCATCAAGCTGGAGAAAGGGTCACAAACGCTGGAAGAAGTAGTAGTAAGTGCGCCGGCAGAACGGAAAGAAGCCGGCCTGATCAGGATCAATCCCAAAAACGCCCTGATCATCCCTTCAACTATAGGTGGAGTGGAAAGCCTGATCAAGATCTTTGTAGGAAGCAATAACGAACTCACTTCACAGTATTCAGTCCGCGGCGGCAACTACGACGAGAACCTGATCTATGTAAACGATTTTGAAGTATTCAGACCCTATCTCACCCGGTCTGGCCAGCAGGAAGGCCTGAGTTTCATCAATGCAGAAATGACCGGCCGTGTCAGTTTTTACACCGGCGGCTTCCAGTCCAAATACGGCGATAAAATGTCGAGTGTACTGGATATCCAGTATAAGAAGCCGAAAAAATTCGGAGGCTCGGCCTATCTGAGCCTGCTTGAACAGGGCTTTCATGTGGAAGGATCAGACAAAAAAGAAAAATTCACCTACGTGATAGGTGCAAGGAACCGTTCAAACCGAAGCCTGCTGAGTTCCCAGGAAACCAAGGGATCCTACATCCCCCGTTCTACCGATATACAGTCGTTTTTAACGTATACGATCAACCGAAAATGGCAGCTGGAAAGCATGGTGAACCTGTCCTCCACCCGGTTCAGTTTCATCCCCGAATTTTCCCAACTCACTTCATCTGTTTTCTCCCCGGCATTCAGCGCCAACCTGGGGGTGGATATCTATTTTGAAGGCCGTGAAGAAGACCGTTACTCAACCAATATGGTGGGCTTTGCTGCCAACCAGCAGGTGAGCCGGAATCTGAAGCTGAAATGGATGGTAAGCAGGTTCGAGAACGATGAAACAGAACGATACGAC
>JAHEFC010000582.1 GCA_024640385.1 Sphingobacteriales bacterium | reverse complement strand
CATAAGCAGAAATGACCAGGAACATGATCGCCGAGTTCAGGTAAACCTTTTTTGACATCTCTGCCGAAGGTGAATTGTTCCAGATGGCATATCCCATTCCGATGATCCCCACGATCTGGGGCAAAGGAAATAACGGCGTTTTAAAAGGTCTTGGATGATCAGGATATTTTCTGCGCAGCAGTATTACATTAGCATGCGCCACTATATAACCAACCATGAAAAATGTTACTGATGATAGTAACAGGAGTATGATGAGATTTTTCTGTCTGGCTAATACGATCATTGGAATAGCCATCAGGAGGAAAATGAAAAGGATACCAACCCATGGAGTTCCCCATTTCGGATGCAAACGGGCAAATATGGAGGGAACCTGTCCGCGCTGCGCCATGCCATAGAGCAACCTTGGTAAACTGGCGATCACCATATTGACAACACTGGAAGTGGCGGTGAAGGCAAAAACTACCACGATAAAACCAGCTGACCGACCAAATATCGACTCCACCAATAACCAGTGCGGAATATCTGAATTCACCAATTTACCCATGGGTACATGCCTTATGGCACCATATGACAATAGACTGTACAACACCAATAGCATGACTAAAGCCCCCAGCATAGCCCGGGGCAGATCCCGCGCCGGGTTTTTTGCTTCTTCCACCAAAGGAACCAAATAGTCCAATCCCCCAAATGACCATAGGGCCAGTACTACCAGCGAGAGCACCGAAGTTCCGGTACCCACGAACTGTTCTCCCAGGCCATCCAGGCTTATTCCGCTGGCCCCGGTACCATCAAGACCCACAATACCGATCAGCAGAAGCGCTACCAGTAAGGTATACACGAAAACATTCTGCACAGATGAGAATATATCGATACCAAATAGATTCAATGCCGTAAACAGTACAACCAGTGAAATGCCCAGGTGAGAGAAAGTTCCCGGGTACACCACATCCACCACGTGCTCGAGTAGCATCAATTCCGCAGGCGTTGCAAAAGGTGTTACCGCAATATATCCGCCCAACACCACACCAATGGAAATGAAGTTCCCGGCGGATACCGATGTATATCTGCCCGGTCCGCCTGCCTCAGGCATCATCAGTGATAACTCAAGAAAACTGAAGCAATAACAAAGACCGAGAAAAAACGCAATGATGATGGCAATAAAAAAAGTGCCGCCGCCGGAGCCTGCACCATTCAAAAGTGAAACAAAACTGGACTGGGCCGTAACAGCCCCAATACCAACAGCAAACAGAGACCAGAATCCCAATACTTTCTGCAAGGATCCACCTGCCTCTACCGGTGAACGTTTTTTTGTCAAATGTGTTTGGGTTGAATCTGCAGAAGATAGGAAATATATTGCATCATTGCCGCCTGATAATAATTGTATATTTTGATATCAGGAAACATTCTAATACGAAATGAACATGGTAAAAGTTCTGATCGCTGCCTTCATATTGGTACTGACTATGGCCTGCAATGCACCATCATCTGGCCAGGCAGATATCGTACTACTTAACGGCAAGATCTGGACCGGCGAGTCTGACTCCAGCTTCGTTCAGGCACTGGCTATTGATGGTAACAAGATCATGGCCATCGGCACGGACGCAGACATAAAAAAACTAATCGGCGACAGTACACGCGTGATCGACCTGAATAGCAAACTGGTGACACCGGGTTTCAATGATGCGCATATTCATTTCCTTTCCGGATCCATGATCCTTTCTTCCGCAGATCTTTTGGCCACTACCAGTTTATCCGAAATGAAGAAAGTGCTGCTCGATTATGCAGAGAAAAATCATGATAAACCATGGATCACCGGCCGGGGATGGCAGTACGGTTTCTTTGCAGGTGGCATGCCCAATAAAAAATACCTGGACAGCCTGGTGCCGGATCGACCAGTGTTCCTCCGCGCATATGATGGACATACCGGGCTTGCCAACTCTAAGGCACTTGAATTGGCTGGGATCACACGCCACACCAGATATGATGGTTTCGGGGAAATGGTAAAAGACACAAATGGTGAACCCACCGGCGCATTCCTG
>JAHEFC010000581.1 GCA_024640385.1 Sphingobacteriales bacterium | reverse complement strand
CCGCTTCAACTGCCCACAGACCAGCGTTTGAAATTTGTGAAAGATGGGAACCGCGACAATTCACTGGTGGCCCTGTATTTTCAATATGGGCGATACATGCTATTGGCAAGCTCCAGGTATCCCGCCAAACTGCCTGCCAACCTGCAGGGGAAATGGAACCATCTCTTCAATGCACCATGGAATGCAGATTACCACACCAATATTAACCTCCAGATGAACTATTGGCCGTCAGATCTGGCCAATGTAAGTTCAACATTCGGACCCCTGGCCAACTTCATGACAGCCATGCTGGAGCCCGGCATCAATTGCGCGAAAACCATGTATGGTGTGGAAGGATGGGCCATGCATCATGGTACTGATATTTTCGGCCGAACCTCCATCATGGACGATCCCATGTGGGGTACCAGTCCGCTGGCCGGTGCATGGATGGCGCTGAATCTTTATGATCACTACGACTTCACGCGTGATCCGGATTACCTGAAAAAAGTTTATCCCATTCTGAAAGGAAGCACTGATTTCATCATGAATTTTCTGATCGATGATGGGCGGGGCCAGTTGGTCACGGCACCATCGATGAGTCCGGAGAATAGTTTCTACTTACAGGATACCGGTAAATCACAGAGCGTGCTCACCTATGCACCAGCCATCGATATCCAGATCATCCGGGAACTTTTTGCAGGAATGCGAAAACTGCAGAAACCCATGAATATTCCAGCAGCATATATTGAAAGAATGAATAAAGTTGAGGCCAAACTTCCGCCCACCAGGATCAATGCATATGGGGGCATACAGGAATGGATCAAGGATTACAGGGAAGTAGAGCCCGGCCACAGGCATATGTCGCACTTGTTCGGCCTTTATCCCGGTACATCGCTAACGCGTGATCCCACATTGATGAAGGCCAGCAGAACAACCATAGAACACAGGCTGGCTAACGGTGGCGGACATACGGGATGGAGTAGGGCCTGGATGATCAATTTCTTTGCGCGTTTGAAAGATGGTGAACAGGCTTATTATCATATCGAACAACTCTTGCGAAAATCAACCATCGATAACCTGTTCGACGATCATCCTCCCTTTCAGATCGACGGGAATTTTGGTGGAACGGCAGGCATAGCTGAGATGCTGGTACAGTCGCACAACGAAAAAGTTGAACTGCTACCGGCTGTTCCCAGCCATTGGACGGGAGAGGTGAAGGGTTTGAAAGTCAGGGGTGGGGCAGTAGTGGACATGAAATTTCAACGGGGGCAGTTGGTGTCAGCCCTTGTGCAATCGGATGCAGGAGTTCCATTGACCCTGATCTACAAGGGTAAAAGCTTAGTAACTTCGCTGGCCAAAGGAAAATCCCTTACCATCAACCCTGAAAGTTTTAAGTAATGAAGAAATTATATGTGGCTGCCATTTTGTTTTTCAGCATGGTAGCATCTGCGCAACAGAAGATCGATCCTGTATCCATACGCGAGAAAATGGAATGGTATAGCGATGCCAAGCTGGGCATTTTCATCCACTGGGGTATTTATGCTGTGGATGGTGTGTCTGAGAGCTGGAGTTTCCATAATGGGGATGTCACCTGGGAAGCCTATATGAATCAACTCAAAGGATTCACAGCATCAAAATATAACCCCGAGCAATGGGCCGACCTGATCAAAGAATCCGGGGCTAGATATTCAGTGATCACTACCAAGCACCATGATGGGGTGGCCTTGTATGATACCAAAGAAAAGCATTACGATGTAGTGGATAATTCGCCGGCAAAAAGGGACCTGTTGGCGCCGTTTTATGCTGCGTTACGTAAGCGTGATATTAAGTGTGGTGCTTATTTCTCCCTGATCGACTGGAGCCATCCGGACTATCCCGGTTTTTTGAAAGATAAGAGTCGTTATCAGATCTCTGATGATTACGATCGCTGGCAGCGTTTCCGCAATTTTTTCCAGAACCAGTTGAGGGAAGTGAGTAGTAAGTACAAACCGGATCTTTGGTGGTTCGATGGTGATTGGGAACATAGTGCAGAAGAGTGGGAGGCGCAGAAGATCAGGCAG
>JAHEFC010000308.1 GCA_024640385.1 Sphingobacteriales bacterium | reverse complement strand
CATCAGAATCTTTCAATATATAGACTTCCCCCGATTGGTTAGCTGCATACATAAAACCACCGGGGCCTGCTGAGATCTGAATCGGATTCAAAATCCGCACTCCCCTGGTGACCGGTAGTTTCACTACTTTATAGGGACCATACACCACGGTGCTGGTATCAA
The DNA here is from genome assembly GCA_024640385.1 of Sphingobacteriales bacterium. Taxonomy (GTDB): domain Bacteria; phylum Bacteroidota; class Bacteroidia; order Chitinophagales; family Chitinophagaceae; genus Pollutibacter. The sequence goes on along the minus strand of JAHEFC010000308.1, from coordinate 5,083 downwards.
TAAATCTCGCGTACTTGTCCGGCTGCACACCCGTACACATCGAAAAACCAGAAATACAAATGATCAGTAAAAAGAAAACAAGATGCTTTACGGAAAGACGTTTTATCATATGAATCAATGTGATTAACTAATCGGGACTTAAGATAAAAATTCAATTTGAAAAATTTTGGCCCTGTTGAACCGGTTCAGGTAAAATGTCAACATTGTTGCAGAACTTAGCCATTCAATGGATACGGCATTAAAAGAAGAATTAACAAGGATCATCCCTAAGGAACGGATCAGGAACAGGTTCATAGACCTTGTATCCTTTGCTTCCGATGCGGGATTTTATTATCTGCTTCCGAAAGCGGTGGTACAGCCTGTAAGTGAAGACGAGATCATTGGCCTGTTCAACTTTTCTCATCTGCATAAGATCCCGCTGGTATTCAGAACAGGAGGCACAAGTCTCTCAGGACAGTCTATTACAGACGGCATACTGGTCGATCTCAGTCAATATTGGAATAAGATCAGGATAGAGGAAGATGGCCTGGCGGTGAGGGTGCAGCCCGGTATAACGGGAGCCATGGTCAACGCGTATTTAAAAAAACACGGGAGGAAGATCGGGCCGGATCCATCAAGCATCAGTGCAGCGATGATAGGTGGCATTCTCTCCAATAATGCCAGCGGCATGTGTTGCGGAGTGAGCATGAACTCTTATCATACTACTAAATATATCCGGTTCATACTCCCGGACGGTGTGGTCTTCAACACGGAAGATGCAGCTGACTATACCAGGTTTGAAACGGAGTGCAGCGAATTGTTCTGGAACCTGCAGGAGATACGTAAAGAGATCCATTTCAATGAACAGTTATTCAACAGGATCAGGCAAAAATATCTTACTAAGAATACAGTAGGCTATTCACTCAATGCCTTCATTGATCACGAACATCCGCTGGATATCCTGGCACATCTCCTGATTGGCGCTGAGGGCACCCTGGCATTTATATCAGAAGCGGTATTGGAAACGGTACCAGATTATCCTTTCAAGTCCACTGCACTTTTATATTTCCCAACCATATTCGATGCCTGCCAGGCTATTGTGCCGCTGACCAATGCGGGTGCCATGATGGTTGAACTGATGGACAGGGCATCACTGCATGCCGTAGAAAACCTGGCAGGTATGCCGGAAGTGGTCAAAACACTGCCGGAAACAGCAGCAGCGCTTTTGATAGAATTCCAGGAAGACAGCTTGCCGAAACTTGAAGAAAGAGTCAATAATTTTATTTCTTCTTCTTCCGAGATCGCACTGATCAATGCCCCTGTTTTTACCACAGACCCGAAGGAGCAGGATTTTCTCTGGAAAGTTCGAAAAGGATTGTTCCCGGCGGTGGGTGCAGTGAGAGCCAGCGGAACAACTGTGATTTTGGAAGATGTTGCCTTCCCTGTTGAACAACTCGGGGCCGCCATTCTTGAATTGCAGGAACTGTTTAAAAAATACGGCTACCACAATGCGATCATTTTTGGCCATGCCAAAGATGGCAACATACATTTTGTGGTGACCCAGTCGCTGAATACGGAAGAAGAAGTGAACCGGTACGACAAATTCATGCGTGAAGTGGTGACCATGGTGGTTAAAAAATATGACGGAGCATTAAAAGCAGAGCATGGCACGGGCCGTAATATGGCCCCATTTGTCGAAACCGAATGGGGTGGCGAAGCTTATGAGATCATCAGAAAGATCAAAATGGCTGTAGATCCGGAAGGCTTGTTGAATCCCGGAGTTATTGTAAATGATGATGTGAATGCCCACATCAAAAACCTCAAAGAATTACCGGCAGTTGAAGAAGAGGTGGATCGTTGCATTGAATGCGGATACTGCGAACACAAATGCCCGAGCCGCGACATTACTACTACACCACGCAGGCGAATAGTGATCCGCCGGGTGCTGAAAAGTATGGAACTGGCCGGCAATAAAACTGACTATGAACATTTACTGAAAGAATACCAGTACGATGTGTTGGATACCTGCGCTGTAGATGGGCTTTGTGCCACGGCTTGCCCTGTTGATATCAATACCGGCGACCTGGTCAAGAGATTGCGGCGTGAAAACCATTCACCTTTGGCCAATAAGACCGCACTGTATGTTTCGAAACATTTCAAAACAACAGAATGGCTGGTAAGAGCGGCTTTAAAAACAGGTGTCACATTCAATAATATGTTCGGGAAGCATACGATGAAGGGGCTGACCAAACTACTGAGGCGGTTCATTCCCGAGATGCCGCTCTGGTCGGATCAGCTTAACTACCCGCCGGATCTTTCTGTTCTAGGCTCACTTCCTACCTCCAAGGTCCCTACCTCCAAGGTAAGGACCTTGGAGGTAGGGACCTTGGAGGTAGGAAGTGAGGGGATCGTTTATTTCCCATCCTGCATCAGCAGAACACTGGGATCTTATGAGGGAAAAACGAAAAATCTGATGGAAACTTTTATTAGCGTATGCCGGAAGTCAGGGATCCCGGTATCTGTAATGAAAGATGCATCAGGTTCTTGCTGCAGCCAGATCTATGCCTCCAAAGGTTTCAACGATGCCTACAGCTATACGGCGAACAAGATCGTGGATCAGCTTTGGACCAGCAGCAGGGAAGGAAAACTATCCGTAGTCATTGACGTTAGCTCATGCGCATACACCCTTCATCATATCCGGCCCATCCTTGACGAAAAATCAAGGCAGCGTTATGATCAACTGAAGATCCTGGATGCAGTTGAATTTTTGCACGATATGGTGATCCCAAGGGTAAGCATAAATAAAATGCAGAAAAGCATTGTACTTCACCCGGTATGTTCCTTGCAGAAAATGAAAACGGAAGATAAATTCCTTACACTGGCCCGCCATTTCGCCCAGGAAGTCACCGTGCCCGTTCATGCAGGCTGTTGCGGCATGGCAGGAGATCGCGGCTTCCTGTTTCCGGAGCTCACCGTTTCTGCTACAAATCATGAAGCCAATGAAGTAGCCCGGAATAAATTCGACGGCTACTATTCTTCTACAAAAACCTGTGAAATGGCCATGTCAGAAGCAGTCAAACAGAATTATGAATCCATCCTTTACCTGGCCGATGAGGCGATATAACTGACATTTCACCTGGGAAGGGCAACGCATACCATATAAATACTATATAAAAAAGGTTAACAGCAAATCAGTTTTGCAGAAAATGAAAAAAAGCAAATTAAAGATGAGGGTCATCTTGTATTTTACTGAAACACCCGCTACTTTTAGCCTTTGAAATACTGCTGCAACCTGTAAATACCAATTCTCCTCGAAACTTAACCACCTGATCCTGCCTTCCTTAAATGGGGGATTCCCCTGTAAAGCCAGCTTACCACCACTTGAACAGCGATAGCAAGTCTACTGCCTGAAAAGCTGTAATTGCATTTCGACGTACAATTGACCACAAGAAGACATAAGAAAGAAACCATTCAACCTTATATCTACACACTTATGTCTACAACAATTTTCTCACCAGTAAGAATTGCTCACCTGTTCAATGCAACAGGCAGTCCTTCAAAGGCAACAATGAAGTTATTTTTCTTCTTCTGCCTTTTATCAGCATCTATTGCAGGTAAGGCCCAAACACTCCCGGCAGCCAGCTCATGCACTTCCAAGGACCTTGAACTTGTAGGAGCCTCTTTGCCTGTTGGAAGCGTATGCGTCCCGTCCGGAACCTTTAATCTGAACCTTTCGATCAACAATAAAACAGGTTCAGAAAGAACGGCATTTGCCCTATGGGGAACACTTGTCAGAACATCAGCATTAGGTGTTGTAACCGAGGAACCAATAGTGGCTTGTGCAGGCCCCATACCCAAATCAAAAATTTCAACACTTATTTCTGACGTCAATATTACACTTGCACCAGGCGAGACACTTGTTCTAAAAGATCTTTTTCTCGCATGGACCACTTCAAATAACAAGGAAGATTGTAACTTCCTTAAAAGTAATCCGGGAACTATCTCTCCCAAATGCGGTACCCAGCCTAGTATAAGGGTTGAAGCAGGTTTAAATGCTGATGTGGTTCAGCAGGCAGCAAACTGTTCAGCTAATGGCATACAAACAGCTACTGTGTTGTTATCACCCTATGCTGGTAAGCCTCCATATAAAGTATCTGTTGACGGTGGCACTGAATATAATGTTGCTGCCGGCGGCACCTACCAATTTACAGGCTTGTCAATAGGCTCACATACTTTCACCATAAAAGATGCAAATACTACGCCTTGTGTGATCACCCGAACAATTAACCTTACCCCACCCGGAACCTTTACAGTTAATGCAGGTGGAGACTTCACTATCACTTGTGCTGATAATGTTGGCGGTAAACAGATCGGCGAAACTTCTGCAACAGGTTATACCTATTCATGGTCGCCTGCAACAGGGCTCTCCAATGCTTCAATAAGTAACCCGACTGCCAACCCATCCGTTACTACTACCTATACTGTTACAAAAACCAATACCACCACCGGCTGTAAAGCCACTGACCAGGTCACGGTCACGGTCAACAATGCCCCGGTAACAGCAGCAGCTGGTGAAGATTTCACCAAAACATGTACCGCATTTACTAGTGGTAAACAGATCGGCGAAGCTTCTGCTCAGGGATTCACCTATTCATGGTCTCCCGCAACAGACATCTCCGATGCAACAGTAAGTAATCCGACTGCCAACCCAACGGTAACTACTACCTATACGGTCACTAAAACCAACACCAGCAGCGGATGCTTTGATACAGATGAGATCACTGTAACGGTCAACAATGCACCGGTAACCGCTGCCGCCGGTGATGATTTCACTAAAACCTGTACAACCAATCCAAGTGGAAAGCAGATCGGCGAAGCTTCCACAACAGGATTCACCTATGCCTGGTTACCAACAACTGGCTTGTCAAACGCTTCAGTAAGCGATCCCACAGCAAACCCGTCTCAAACAACAACATATACGGTAACCAAGACAAATACCAGCACAGGTTGCTTTGATACAGATGAGATCACCGTCACGGTCAACAATGCAGCGGTAACAGCTGCCGCTGGTGACGATTTCACTAAAACATGTATAGCGTTCACT
>JAHEFC010000043.1 GCA_024640385.1 Sphingobacteriales bacterium | reverse complement strand
CGGTCATTGATTCGATGCAGATCAATACCATCACTGTAACCAATGGACCGGTCAAGGGCGACAAATTCATACAACTGATCAGCGGAATTGATTCAGTCAGGGATTCGCTGAAAGTGAGGGATATAGTCAGGGCTACTGAGAAGGCATTCGTTAAAGAAGGACTGGCCATCCCTTTTGATGTGGTCAAGATCGACTCTGCTGCTGAAAGCGGATTTCCCCCGCCGATGGATAAGGTCACTGTTGGATTCTCAAAACCAGTTACTTACAGGTTGGATATCGGAAATACTGCAGGCTATATGATGAGAAAACTGTCAACTCCATTGTTGTTCTCTGTTTTCCTGTTGACGATTACCATTGCATCTTTTGTTCTGATGTACAGGAGCCTGAGGCAGCAGCATAGACTGGCTGAGTTAAAGAATGATTTCATCAGCAACGTTACGCATGAACTTAAAACGCCGATAGCAACAGTCAATGTGGCGCTTGAGGCCCTGAAGAATTTCAATGCCATGAACGATCCCCTGCGAACCAGGGAGTATCTCGATATTTCACAGCAGGAACTGCAAAGGCTGTCGCTGCTGGTGGATAAGGTTTTGCGGGTATCCATGTTCGAGAGCCGGACGGTTGAACTGAAGCCAGAGCCTTTTAATATGGAATTGCTGGTGAACGAAGTGAGATCCAGTATGCGATTGCAGTTCGAGAAAGCGAAAGCGGTGGTCAAAGTGGAAACGGAGGGTGAAGATATGCACGTGAATGCAGACAAACTGCATATCATGAGTGTGATCTATAACCTGTTCGATAATGCACTTAAATACAGCAGGGATGAACCCAGGATCGATGTGAAGGTCATAGATAAAGGTGATATGCTTCAAATGAGGTTTGCCGATAATGGTATCGGGATTCCTGAAGAGTACAGAGGCAGGGTATTTGATAAATTTTTCAGGGTGCCACAGGGAGATGTGCATAATGTGAAAGGATATGGGTTGGGGCTTAGTTATGTGGCACATATCATCCAGGAACATCAAGGCAACATCACCGTTGAGCCGGGTAATGGAGGGGGAACAACTTTCATTATTAACCTACCAAAGAACTATGCCTGAGGTCAAAGTATTGTATGTGGAAGATGAATTGTTCCTGGCCAGGATCGTAAAAGAAAGCCTGGAGAGCCGGGGGTTCCAGGTGTTCATGGAATCTGACGGCGCCAAAGTGCTGACGGCTTTCAGGAAAGTCCAGCCAGATATCTGTGTGCTGGATGTGATGCTGCCGAACAAAGACGGATTTGAGCTGGCTGAGGAGATCAGGAAGATGGATGCCGGCATTCCCATACTGTTTCTGACTGCTAAAACACAAACTGAAGACCTGGTAAAGGGATTCAACCTGGGTGGGAATGATTATATCAGGAAGCCCTTCAGTATGGAAGAGTTGATCGTAAGGATCAATAATGCGTTAAAACATAAAGCTGATTCGCCTGAAAAATTGAATGCGGAAACTGTACAAGTGGGCAGGTATATTTTCCTCCTGAACCGCCAGGTGCTGCAGATCGGGAATGAAGAAAAAAAACTTTCCTATAGGGAGTCAGAACTGCTCAAAGTGCTGGTGTTGCAAAAGAATAATATTGTAGACCGAAAAGATATTTTGAATTTGCTTTGGGGCAGTGATTCATTCTTTAATTCCCGTACACTGGATGTCTATATTGCCAAGCTTCGTTCCTACCTGAAAGAAGATCCCTCGATAGAGATCATAACCATCAAGGGGATAGGTTATCGTATGGTGGTTTGACAACATGGCGGAATCCCCCTGACTGCGCGCTATGCGTTTTAGAAATTCTTTTCCAGGCCTTCCTGGAGTGCTTTGAAATAAGCTTGCTTATTGAAAGCGTATAAATATGGCGCTTTATGAGCTCCGCCCGTATATTGTTTTTCTTTTTTGTCGAGGATGCCGTAGGATAGAATCTTCCGGTTAAAGTTTGCACGGTCAAGTTTTCTGTCCAGTATGGTTTCGTATATGCTTTGGAGGTTTTTTAAAGTGAATTCTCTGGGCAGCAGATTAAAGCCAATAGGTTGATGGTTGATCTTCAGCCTCATGTCTTTCAGGGCCGTTTCTATGATCTCTTTATGATCGAACATCAGATCAGGCAGCTTGTCCACATCCCACCATGAGATTTGTGCTGAAAGATCGTCGGCCAATGGCCTGACTTTTTCAAATTCAACAAGGGCATAGAATCCCAGGGTCAGAAAGCGTTGAAGGATCCAGCTGTCATCGGGAAGATCGATCCCCATTTCTTTATACAGATCTTTAAAGAACTTCTGCTTGTTTCTCTTCCTGCTCCCGAAAACATGGAACTGCTGGAGATAGATCTCTTTCAATCCGGTCCTCTCCTGTAGTATCCTCAGTGCAGCATCTTCTATTTCTTCGGTCTTGAATATGAATCCCCCGGGCAGGATCCATTTGTTGATGGTTTTCAGCTTAAGCAGGAGCACCTTAAGCTGGTTATCGTGAAACCCGAAAACCACATTGTCGATGGAAAGGGCCGGTAAAAAATGCTTATTTCCCTCGAGGATAAAATCAGCCAGAGAACCAAACTTCTTCATAGGGCAATAAAATTAATTTCCTTGAGACACAAAAATAAACTAATATTGAGTCAAAATGACACAATAAAAGATTTCTTATGATCCAGACTAAAAGAATTGCCGGTACAGTGATGTTACTGGCATTTGTTATGTACAGCCGGTCGTCCATCGCGCAGGATAATCTGCCCCAGCTGGGCAAAAGCTCCGTCAGTGACGTGGTGAAGGCGATGACACTTGAAGAGAAGCTGAGTTTTGTGGTGGGAGAGGGATTGAATATTCCGGGCATGGCCCTCCCGGGAATGCCTGCTCCAACAGGTCCTAAAAGAGTTCCCGGTGCTTCCGGTACCATTAAAGGCATTACCCGCCTGGGTATTCCTTCGGTGGTGGTAACTGATGGTCCTACAGGCGTTCACATGCTTACTGGTAACATCGGCAGAATATATTATGCAACGGCATGGCCTACCGGAACGCTGTTATCATGCAGTTTTGATACAGCCCTGGCAGAGACCGTGGGTAAAGCATTTGGTGCGGAAGCTAAAGAATACGGTGTGGACGTTTTACTCGGCCCCGGTATGAATATTCATCGCAATCCACTTGGTGCGAGAAACTTCGAGTATTATTCTGAAGATCCTGTAGTAACAGGTAATATGGCAGCGGGAATGGTGAGGGGAATACAGAGCTCGGGAGTTGGTACTTCTGTAAAACATTTTGCTGCAAATAACCAGGAGACGAACCGGAATACGGTCAATACGATCATGAGCGAAAGAGCGCTCAGGGAGATCTATCTCAGGGGATGGCAGATCGTTGTAAAAAAAGCAGAGCCCTGGACGGTCATGAGTTCTTATAATAAGATCAATGGTGTGCATACCTCTCAAAGCGGGGATCTCCTGAATAATATATTGCGCAATGAATGGGGATATAAGGGATTTGTGATGACTGACTGGTTTGGAGGGAATGATGCTGTAGAACAAATGAAAGCTGGAAACAACCTGTTGATGCCGGGGAAGCCTGATCAGAATAAAATGATCTTGGATGCTGTAACCTCCGGTAAACTTGATGTAAAGATCATCGATAAGAATGTAGAAGATATCCTGAACATCATATTAAAGACACCTGTTTTCAACGGATATAAATATTCTGATCAGCCCGACCTGAAAAAGAATGCCCGGCTATCAAGAATGGCAGCTGCCGAGAGTATGGTGTTATTGAAGAATGAAGGCCGAACCTTGCCCATCAGTGCAGATAAGCGCAGGGTGGCGGTTTTAGGTAATAATAGTTTTGACCTGGTTGCAGGTGGTACGGGTAGCGGTGCTGTAAACACGATTTATGTAGTTCCATTGGCCGAGGGAATTTTTAAAGCAGGCTATATTGTGGACCCCACGGTTTACAGTGCATATAGTACATATCTCGAAAAAGAAAAAGCCAGTCGTCCACCCAAGAACATGTTTGAAGAATTCATGAGTCCCTCCAAGCCCGTTCCGGAAATGGAGCTTGATAAAACTGTTCTGGATAATGCAGCTGAGTCTGATGATATAGCTGTGGTTTCGATAGGGCGAAATGCAGGTGAAGGAACGGACAGGAAGTTGACGGATGATTATTATTTCTCTGAAAAAGAAAAACAATTCCTGAGGCTGGTGTCAGATGCATTTCATGCCAAAGGAAAAAAAGTAGTTGTGGTTCTGAATGTGGGTGGAGTGGTAGATGTGACCCAGTGGCGCGATCTTGCAGATGCAATATTGCTGGCATGGCAGCCCGGACTGGAAGGTGGTAATGCAATAGCAGATATACTCACCGGTAAAGTCAATCCATCAGGAAAACTTGCAACCAGTTTTCCAGCTTCTTATAATGATGTGCCTTCTTCAAAGAATTTCCCTGGCAGGGAGTTTAAAGACAAACCTGTTCCGGGTATGATGGGCATGCCGGCATTTGAAGCGGAGGTGGTATATGAAGAAGGGATTTATGTGGGCTATCGTTATTATAACACATTCAACGTGAAGCCTGCTTATGAATTTGGTTATGGATTATCTTACACTACATTTGGTTATACCGATCTGAAGCTTTCATCAAAAGAGTTTGCAGGTTCAGTCACTGCATCGGTTACGGTCACCAATACTGGTAATGTTGCAGGTAAAGAGGCTGTACAACTTTATATCAGTGCGCCAGCGAAAAAAATGGATAAGCCCGCTGCTGAGCTTAAGCTTTTCGGCAAAACCAAATTGCTGCAGCCGGGGCAATCTGAGACTTTAACATTTTTGATCACTCCTGCTGAGTTGGCTTCGTTTGATGTAAAATCATCTGCATGGATCGCTGAGGCCGGTGACTACACAGTGAAGATCGGCGCATCTTCTGCTGATATCCGACGTTCAGCCGATTTCAAACTGCCAAAAGAGTTGGTAGTTGAGAAAACAACAAAATCACTGGTGCCACAGGTTCCGATAAATGAACTGAAACCGGTTGTGAAAAAGTAGCGATCAGGGCCGTTCAGCAATGAACGGCTTTTTATTTCTGTTTCAACTTCGCCCCAACCCTTTTTATGGGATGGTCATCATTTAAATATGATGGGTATTCTATTTTCCTTATTAATGCCAGTGATCTTTCATTTGGGCAATCCTCCCGCCTGGATGAGTAATATGGTCCAGGCCATAACAAAGGCAAGACAGGAACACAAATGCATCGTATTAAATTTTTCAGGTAGTGCCGGCCATTATCAGCAAACAACGGGGTTGATTGCTAACAGTATTTCAGTGAATCTTGGTTTCAAATAGCTCAATTGTAAATTAGAGTGTCGTTAGCTTGCCCTGTTTCCACAGGGCAATTTCTTTTAAAAAAAGAGCCGGGGGTAGAAACCCCCGGCGTCCAATTCTAACTGTGTCAAAAAACATTCCGTATTCCGGATTCCGAATTGCGGATTGTGATCATCCGGAATTCGGAATCTATAATCCGGAATATTACATTTGTATTCCCTGCATCCCTTCTGATTCTCCTTTCATATTTTTACGCTTGAACAGGTTCATATCCATTTTTCCGAACCTGTAGTTAAATGTTACCCTGAACATTGGAGAATCCGGCCAGCGAAGTGATTCCTTATTGTAGAACTCGCTGTAGGTGAACTGGTGTGTTTGGCGAGTGCTGAAGATGTCACTTACTGAAGCGGTTACAGAACCTGCATTATTCTTCAGGAAGGCTTTCTTGAAGGCAATGTCAAATCCATAGCTGGCTTTAACATAGCCCTGGGCAGTTGCCCCGCTTCCACCCATTCCCGGAGGGCCAAATCCGCCACCACCGGTATTCACAGGTGTATTGGTCTTAGATTGATAGGTGCCGGAGAACTGTATCGTATAGTTCTTAGGCAGTTTGAAATTTGAATTGAACTTAGCAAACCAGCTCCACATCGCTTCAGTATTGATAGTCTGTTCATCTGCATTGATCTTTGAATTGTAGATATTGACATTTGTATTCAGATCGAACCATTTGGTGAACTGGTTCTGCGAAGTCAGTTCAAGTCCTGCCATATAACTGGAATTTGCATTGGCATAAGTAGTTATCGGGTGTGTTGAACCATTGCTGAGAGATACGGTATCCAGGATGGTCGTTATCAGTCCGGTGGTGTATTTGTAGTATACCGAAGCCAGGAGGGTATTGTTGCCCTTATAGGTTTTCAAATATGCCGCTTCCAATGAGCTGGTGAATTCCGGCTTCAGTTCGGGATTGCCCTGTGTCCAGTTCAGTTGATTGGATGAATCAATGAAAGGCATCATCTGCAAAAAGAAAGGCCTGTTGATCCTCCTGGTGAAATTCAACTGCAATTCCTGGTTGTTCTTCAGTTTCTGGCTCAGGAAAACTGAAGGGAAGAGGCTGATGGGATATTTGTTTGAAAATTCTTCACCTGTTTCCGTCATTTCGCCTTTGTAGTCAGAATGTTCAGCCCTCAATCCTACCTTGTATCCAAATGTTTTTATTTTACCAGCATAGGTCAGGTATGCGGCATACACATTATCGTAGTTCTTATAATTGGTGGTTGAGCTTGGAATTTTGATGAACATACCGCTGTTGTCCATGAAATAATTTGACTGATTATTGGTCAGGCCCCTTAGCTGTGCCCTTAACCCTGCTTCGATCTTTCCATCGTTTTTCAGTGGTCTCACATAGTCAGTCTGTATGGTGGTGAACCTGTTGGTGCCGTCTCCGAGGATTTGCTGGTGTTGTTCGCCCATATCCAGGCCGCCTTTTTCATCATAGATGTAGGTGTCATATTTCTGGTCGTATTCACTTTTACCCTGGAACACATTGATATCAGCTGTGAGTTCTTCACCTTTCCTCGGGAAAATATATTTATAGCCTGCAGAGAAGCCCGTTGCGTTGAACTGGCGGCTGGTGTTGGAATAACGTTCACTATAGCTTTTATAGCTGCCATCGCTGAATGAAGAATCTGACATCATATATTCAGTTGGCTTAAAGCTGCCGTGGACCCGGATGATACCCACCGAAAAGGTTGACCGGTCAGTTGCGAAATAATCCAGTCCTGCTTTCCCGAATATGAAGCCACCTGCATTTTTTGAATTGGTATACTGATCTACCAGCAAGGTTGGATCACTGAGCAGGTCTTCCATATGGGTTTCACCAGTACCCCTGTTCTTCATCTGGTTAGTGAAACCATTCAGTGAGAAGTTGAATTTGTCCTGGCGAATGTTCAGGCCTGCACCTCCATTAATTCCGCCGCGCTTATCTACACCCAGGGACAGATTGCCGTTATAGCCTGATTTCTTATTTTTTTTCAGAACGATATTAAGAATACCAGCGTTACCACCTGATGCATCGTATTTGGCTGAAGGATTGGTGATCACTTCCACAGATTCAATGGCATCTGCAGGTATCTGATCCAGGGTTAGCGTAGTAGGTCTGCCGTCAACATAGAGCTGTGGTGATGCATTGCGGAGGGTCACGTTGCCGTCGATATCTACGTTAAGGGAGGGCACATTCTTCATCACATCTACTGCTGTACCCCCTGCACTGACAATATTTTTTTCAACGTTGAATACTTTCTTGTCAATGTCCATCTTCAGGGCCGGTTTGGTGCCTACGATAGTGATGTTCTGCATTTCAGTCGGCTGCACCTTCATGGTCAGTTTGCCCAGGTCTTTTTCGAAATTGGGCATTGTACCCCCTCCGGTTGGTGCCGCAGATGGCTTACCAGCTGGGGGAGTCCCGGTTGGAGACCCACCCGCCGGCATCTCTACAAATGAAAATGTCCTTTCTATCGGTTCATATCCTGTGGCTGTTATCTTAACGGTGAGGTTGCCAAATATGGGGAGGTCTTCAAAACGGAAAGATCCTGCCGCTTTGGTGGTAGATGCTTTCAGTAATACTTCTTTCGTCTTTTTTGCAGCGGTATCCATCTTCATGCCCATCAGCATCACTGATGCATCGGACACGGCTTTACCATTGGCGTCAACCAGTTTGCCGAAAACGGTTCCAATGGACGGGGCTGACTGCATTTTGCCATTTCCGGGCATTGCGGGTGGCTGGGCGTAGATCATTGATCCCATCAGCAATACCACCATCAACATCATTAGTTTTTTCATATCTCGTTTTTTACGAAGCATCGGCTTCACGAGAACAAAACTACTTTGACAAAAAAGGGAAATTTGGATAATGAGACGAATTGGCGAATTGTTGCGACGTAATTTGAGGCGATAGGCGAGAGGCTTGAGGATGTTTCCTCTCGCCTTTCTCCTCCCTCCTCTCGCCTTTCCCCCTAGTCCTCCGTCTTCCCGCCAATAAAGCTACTGACCGCATCGCGGTAAAGTTCGCCAACCGGCAATTCCAGGTCGCCGATGAAAACGGAGGTTTTTTTTACAGCCGAAATGGCTGATTTGGAGATGATGTATGACTTGTGGATCCTGATGAACTGGGATGGAGGGAGCTGATCTTCTATGGATTTCATGCTCATCCGGGTGACCAGGGGGTTTTTATTGCTGTGGAGATGGATCTTCAGGTAGTCTTTCAGTGCTTCGATCCAGATGATATCAGTGAATTCTACTTTGACCAGTTTATAATCTGCATTCACAAATATGTACTTCTGTTCATCTGCAACCTGCAACCTGTTACCTGCAACCTTTAACTTATACAGGTCCATTGCCTTATTACAGGCTTTTACAAAGCGGTCCATTGATACCGGTTTGAGCAAATAGTCCACCACATTGAGGTTATATCCTTCCAGTGCGAATTTCTCGTAGGCAGTGACCAGGATATACATGGGTTTTTGCGGTAGGCTCTGTATAAACTGGAGACCGGTAATGCCCGGCATCTGTATATCGATAAAAACAAGGTCGATCTGGTGCTGTTGCAGAAATTCCATGGCTTCCATCGGCCTGTTGAAACCGGCTATAAGTTCCAGGTAAGGTACCTGCCGGATATTGTCTTCCAGTAATTCCAATGCGAGAGACTCATCATCTATGGCTATGCACCTGAGTTTCATGTAAGCTCAATTTGTAAGGTTACATCGAACCATTGGGATCCGCGGTCTATAACGAGTTTATGCTTTTCAGGATAAAGCAATTCAAGTCTTCTTTTTACATTACCCAAACCTATGCCTGATGTTTTATCTTTTTCTTCCAGGCTTTCTTCAACACAGGTGTTGCCTACATGAAAATGTAAGGTATTATTTTCCATATGCATATTGATATCGATCCGTGGATTATCGAACATCACCACACCATGTTTGAAAGCATTTTCAACAAAAGGTATCAGCAGCATGGGTTCTATTTCATGGTGATCGCTGATATCAGCAAAGCTTGTTGTGATACTTACGGTATTGCCGAATCGTTGTTTTTGCAGGTCGATATAGCTCTCCAGGTATTCAACTTCCTTTCTGAGTGAAACACGTTCGTGTGTTTCGTAGAGCATATAGCGAAGCAACTGGGAAAGCTTGATCAGTGAGGGTTCCAGCAGATCTGACTTCTTTCGTGCCAGAGCAACCATATTATTCAGCACGTTGAACATAAAGTGGGGACTCACCTGGGAACGTAATAATGCGAGCTCGGTTTTCAGGTTTTCATTGATAGTGTCTTTTTCTCTTCGTTCACGTTTAAGCTGGTCAACGGTGATGCGGTAGGTATAGCTGGCGACAAGAATAAAGATCAGGGGAAACAGGTTGAAAGAAAGGGATCTGAAAAAAGTGAAGTTTGCGCCCTTTATGATATAGCCAAAAAACAAGGCGTCCAAGGCAAAAAAACTGACCAGGATAGCGGTCAGTGAAAGGAAATAATCCCGGTACCTGCCTTTGTAGACCAGGCGTGGAACAAGAATATTTGCATTTGTGTAAAATATGGCTATCCAGAGCGCCCTGAGTATAATTGCCAGTATCAAAACGGCCCTCATGTTCCTGTCCCAGAATTCCTTGTCAGGCATTTTTGTCTCCTGCATGGAACGGTCCGGTTTCAATACCCAGGGCAGGGTAAAAAGCAGTCCCCAGCAGATCACGTGGATCAGGATGGTGAATATTTTTTTCCTGTTGAATTTGCCTGGCATAGGTGCAAAATACATTTATGCCCGGCAAATCAGATAAGGATGAGATGAAATCCGTTAATTCTGCGACGAAACGGATATGTCCTTATTGGAACACTATT
This sequence comes from Sphingobacteriales bacterium, assembly GCA_024640385.1. Taxonomy (GTDB): domain Bacteria; phylum Bacteroidota; class Bacteroidia; order Chitinophagales; family Chitinophagaceae; genus Pollutibacter. The sequence goes on along the minus strand of JAHEFC010000043.1, from coordinate 4,917 downwards.
TTACCAAGATGGCTTCCTGGGGGCTTTTCTTCCTGACCGTCATGAAATACATGATGGTAAAAGTGGGGATGAAGTCGAATCCCGGCAGAATTTCCTCGAGGAAGTTGAAAGCGCCGCCGATCATACCCCTGGTGCCACCGAAGGTCTTATAGAAGATGAACGCCGAAATGGGTGCCCAGAGGGTATCGCCAAACTCACCCAGCACAGGTATGGCATAGGTGGCCATTCCTATAAGGTCCATCAGGAGACAGAAAATTAGTGAGGGTTGTTTTTTCATACCCAAATAGATGGATTGTTTTTCGAAAAGGTTGCAAGATGCAGGTTCCAGGTTGCGGGTTGCAGGTTGCAGAAAAAAATCAATGCAACCTGCAACCTGCATCCTGCAACCTGCAATCAGCGACTTAATAATTAATGACTTGCTCCTGTATCGCCTCGGGAATTTCCCTCCAGCTATACTGCTGGGTCCTCAATTGAGGGATGAAGCCGGCTTCTTTGATGGCTTCCTGCATAGTTCTGTAAGTGAACCTGTGCGGGGCGCCGGCGGCACTGACCACATTTTCCTCGATCATGATGGAGCCAAAATCGTTGGCGCCGGCATGGAGGCAGAGCTGTGCGATCTGGCGGCCTACCGTAAGCCAGCTGGCCTGGATATTGATCACATTAGGCAGCATGATCCTGCTTAGTGCGATCATCCTGATATATTCTTCGGGCGTAGTAAGGTTCTGCACACCGCGGATCTTGCTCAATAAGGTGTCTACATCCTGGAAGGTCCAGGGTATAAAGGCCAGGAATCCTTTGGCGTGTTCAGGTTTACGGCTCTGCACCTCTCTGATTTTAACCAGGTGTTCAAAACGTTCTTCGACGGTTTCCACATGACCGAACATCATGGTAGCGGAGGTGGTGATGTCAAGCTTATGGGCTTCATGCATTATATCCAGCCATTCCTGGGCCCCGCATTTTCCCTTACTGATCAGGCGGCGAACCCTGTCGATCAGTATTTCCGCGCCGGCGCCGGGCAAAGAGTCAAGTCCTGCTTCTTTAAGGGCCGTGAGCACCTCCCTATGGGTGGATTTTTCCAGTTTGGTGATATGGGCAACTTCGGGAGGGCCCAGTGAATGGAGTTTAAGATTGGGATATTCCTGTTTCAGCTGCCTGAAGAGGGTGGTGTAAAAATCCAGTCCAAGGTCAGGATGATGGCCCCCCTGCAGCAGCAGCTGGTCTCCGCCGTATTTAAAGGTTTCCTCGATCTTTTTGCGATAGGTGGGCATATCTGTGATATATGCCTCAGGATGCCCGGGTATCCTGTAGAAATTGCAGAATTTGCAGTTGGCAATACAAACATTGGTGGTATTGACATTCCTGTCTATCTGCCAGGTCACGCGGCCGTGCGGGACCTGCTTTTTGCGGAGTTCATCTCCCAGGAACATCAGGTCTGTCAGCGGTGCATGATGATAAAGGAATACGCCTTCTTCCACGGAAAGGAATTCCATATTCAGCGCTCTCTGGTAGAGTCCGTTGAGCTGGGTAGAATTATTTTCTGCCATAGGGAAGCAAAGGTACTGGGATTCTGCGATTCTCCCTCCAAGGTCCCTACCTCCAAGGTCCCTACCTCCAAGGTCGCGACCTTGGAGGTAGGGACCTTGGAGGTAGGTAGGTAGGAAGGAAATGTTAAACGGTAAACTTCCTGCTGATATATTCATTAAATTGTTAAAGCAACTTGAACGGCAGCCTGGATTTATGGTAAAACACTTAGTTCTTATGTTAGCGCTGTTTATTGGTCTGGTGATGGGTGTATCGGGCCAGGAAGAATTTACTGAACCCGAAGCAAAATTACTTTCAGTAGTGCCTTTCACCCGAATGAGCGGTGGGGTGATCATTCTTACCGGAATAGTAAACAACTATACAGACTCCCTTAATTTTATTCTGGATACCGGCAGTGGAGGCATTTCCCTGGATTCACTTACCTGTGTCAGACTAAATATCAGTCTCAGCCCTTCAGAACGTACCATCAGGGGTATTGGCGGAATAAGACGGGTCAATTTTCTCAATAATGCCACGCTCAAATTGAAAGGACTGCAGGTAGACAGCCTTAACTTCCACGTAAATGATTACGATATCCTGAGCAGTGTTTATGGTGTCAAAATTGACGGGATCATTGGCTACAGTTTTCTAAGTCGTTTTATTGTAAAGCTGGACTACGACAGTTCCAAAATGTATGTATACAGCAAGGGTGAATTCCGTTATCCACGGGGAGGACATATCCTTCGCCCCCAGTTTGGCACTATTCCCATTCAAACAGTGAAATTCAGGGACGAACCCAAACGGCCGTTGTTCAATAGATTTTATTTTGATACGGGGGCAGGGCTTTGCTTGTTACTGTCTAAAGACTATGTAACGGATTCAGCAGTTATGCGCAAAGGGAAACCGGCGCCCGTTATCACACAGGCCGAGGGACTGGGAGGTAAGATGCAGATGGAGCTCACAACCGTGAAAGAAATACAGCTTGGTCCATATAAGTTCCGGAATGTGCCAACATTTGTATTTGAAGACAAGTTCAACGTAACGTCTTATCCATTTCTTGGCGGCCTCATCGGTAATGATATCCTGCGTCGGTTCACTGTAACCCTGAATTACGCCAAGAAGGAAATACATATCATTCCGAATAGTCTTTATCACGATGGCTTTGATTATTCCTATACCGGCCTGGGCGTTTATTTTGTGAACGACAAGATCGTTGTAGAGGATATTGTGCCGGGTTCTCCCGGTGAGAAAGCAGGGTTTCAACCGGGCGACGTGATCATTGGCATCAATAACAACTATTCGAATAATATTCAGACTTACAAGAACCTCATGCAAACAACGGGCACTAAACTCCGCATACTCGTGCTCAGGAATGGTGAACCGTTCGAGCTTTATATGAAACCCAAGAGTATTCTTAAAGGATAGATTAACCAAACAGTTTTACGGATATTTGCACTATGATCCAATTTGAACGATTTAAACTGGCGAACGGACTTAAGGTACTTGTTCACCGTGACGTGAGCACACCTATGGTGGTGTTGGATATTTTGTACGATGTAGGTGCAAGGGATGAAGATCCCTCAAAGACCGGCTTTGCGCATCTTTTTGAACACCTGATGTTTGGCGGTTCTGTCAATATCCCTGATTACGACGAACCTCTGCAGGTAGCTGGTGGTGAAAACAATGCATATACCACCAATGATCTTACCAACTATTATTGCCAGCTTCCGCTGGAAAATATCGAAACGGCTTTCTGGCTGGAAAGCGACAGGATGCTCAGCCTCGCATTCAGTGAAAAAAGCCTGGATGTACAGCGTAAAGTGGTCTCTGAGGAATTTAAGGAACATTACCTGAACAAGCCCTACGGTGATGCATGGCAGATCCTTCGCGAAATGGCATATACTACCCATCCTTATCGCTGGATGACGATAGGCAAAGAGCTGAAGCATATAGAAGAAGCCAGGTTGCCTGATGTTAAAGCATTTTTTTTCAAACATTACACGCCCTCCAATGCCATCATGGTGGTTGCAGGAAATGTGGACGTGGATGAGGTGAAACAGCTTGCTGAAAAATGGTTCGGTGATATTGCGGCGGGAGACCGGTACCAGAGAAATATCAGGCCGGAACCTCCGCAAACAGAAGCCCGGAAAAAAACGGTCAGTCGTGATGTGCCGCTCGATGCTTTATATAAGTGCTGGCATATGCCGGCCAGGATGGAGCAGGGTTATTATGTAGCCGACCTTATCACTGATATCCTGGGAGGCAGTACTTCTTCACGCTTATACCAGGTGCTGGTCAAAGAAAAGAAAATGTTCAGCAATATCGAGTGTTATCATTTCGGGAGTGTTGACAGGGGTTTGTTGGCCATTGAAGGCAAACTGGTAAAAGGTGTTGACATACATGAAGCTGAAAATGCAATTGAGGAGATCCTGGCTCAGCTTAAAGAGAAAAGGATCGATGAGAAAGAGCTGCAGAAGGTAAAGAACAAAACAGAAAGCCTGATGGCTTTTGAAGATATGAGCCTGATGAACAGGGCCAACAGCCTCGCGTTCTATGAGTTCCTGGGTGATGCCACCCTGATGAATACTGAGCTGGGTAAATACCAGGCGGTTACTACAGAGGATATCATAGAAGAAAGCAGGCGGATTTTTGATGAGAAAAACAGCAACACGCTGTATTATTTGGCAAGTAAAAAATAATATGATCAAAGACCAGACAATAACAATAAAAGGACCCGACAGGAAGAACGCCCCAAGGATCAAGGATGCCGTTGAATTCGATCTCAAGTTGAAGCCATACGAAAAGATGGTGTTGGATAACGGTATTGAAGTATATGCAGTATCTGCAGGGCCTGAGGAAGTGTTGCAGGTGGAGTGGGTGTTTTATGCAGGTAACTGGTACGAAGATCAGAATGGTATTGCCGGTGCGACCAATCATCTGATTAAGAACGGTACAAGAAACAAAACGGCATTCGAGATCAGCGAGCATTTTGATTTTTATGGTTCTTACCTGAACCGGAATTGTTATAGTGAAACAGCGGTGATCAGTTTGCATACCCTTACACGTCACTTGTCGGAACTGCTTCCGGTAGTTACAGAACTCATTACTGATTCTGTTTTCCCCGAGCATGAGCTGGACATATTCAGGCAGAATATGAAGCAGAGACTGGAAGTGAACCTGAAGAAATGTGACTTTGTAGCCAATCGGCTGATCGACGAATATATATATGGTATTGATCACCCCTATGGGAAGTATTCGACCAGGGAATCGTATGATGCGATCACAAAGGATAAACTGGTGGACTTTCACAAACAGTTCTATCTCCATGGTAAACTGGTGATCTTTGTAGCGGGTGTGTTACCGGCGGATCTTTATCAACAGCTGAATGTTCATTTT
>JAHEFC010000307.1 GCA_024640385.1 Sphingobacteriales bacterium | reverse complement strand
GAGTAAGTATCCTTTTTGAACACTAACTTCCCTGCCACTGGTGGCATTTATTTCTCTCAGCCTGAACAAGTCGGCCACAAATAAGGCTTCCTGGTTGTTCGAGCCCGGTAAAACAGCTATTCCCATTGGACTGATCATTCCTCCTTTACTAATGATCCTGGTTTGTCCTCCCGGCCTAACCTCTGTGACCCATCCAAAATCGGCATTAGAGACATACATGGTTCCATCGGCGTCAAAAACCATGTTGTCGAGGCCTTCCTGAAGGGTAATAAATAGTGTTTTGGCGCCAGTTTTCGTATCAATTTTAAAAACTTCACCAGTCTGATCTAATACATGTAGTACTCCAGCCGGATTGAACTTTGCCGCTACAGGCCACCTGAAGCCTGTTGCCAATGGTGTTATGGTTCCATCAGTCCAGGGGCTTGAAGAAAAAGGAGCACCAGGAGCACCAACATTCACGCTGACCACCATTCCCGCAAGGAAAAGTGGACCGTACAAGCGCCCGTCCGGACCGAAATCACATGAATTCATCCAGCCGAGTGGAAAAGGACTTGACGGAGTGGATTCAATCAAGGCCCTGGGTGGGTTGACGAGGTTAGGGTCCACCTCATATAGCCCGTCGCCAGGTGTAAAATCACGAGCCACAAAGAGCCGTCCATCGTCTGAAAAAACAATGGGGTTGACACCTGAGGCCACATATTGCCTGGTAGTTACACCAGCAGGTGTTCTTCTTACTACCTCTCCTAATAAAATGTCGGTCCAATACAGTGAACCATCAGGACCAAACACAAGATCATCAGGACTTTTCACTCCCTGATCAAATCCAATACGATCAACGATTTTGCCGTTGTGTTTATTCATTATAAGGATCTCCTTGGCCCAAAAACTGGCAACGTATAGATTACCATCAGGGCCAATGGTGATTCCATTCACCCCGTGAGTACCTGCTCCCGTGCCGATCTCTCTGACATTGTAATCAGCATTTTTAGCAGCGTTACTAACTGTAGAAGGAAGATCCGTTTTGTCACAAGCGGAAATTGTGAGCAAAACAACTAAAGCTGAGAGATTTACATATTGGTGCATTTTCATAATACTAAAATGTTTGAGGATTAATAAAAGCTGAGGCTAAAGATGTGGAGATTAACTGCACATCTGTTAGGATTCAGAGTGCATAACTTGGACTGGGAGTGCATTCTTTCGTCAAATAATGCATTCCGAAAAAGTAGATTTTGAAGAAACTACCCGGAATTTTTTTCCCGCCACCCCTGGGGTGTCACCCCAAACTCTTGTTTAAATACCCGGCTGAAATAGGCAGGGTCATTGAACCCACAGTCCATTGCTATCGCCGCAATGCTATATCCTGAACTGTTTATCATCTCTTTGGCTTTCACCAATCGGACATACCGAATAAAATGGGTAGCAGAAAGTCCGGTTAAAGCGGAGAGTTTTCGGTGGACCTGGGAATGGCTCATAGCCAGGTGGCGGCAGAGTTTTTCAACATCGAAGTCAGGGGAATCCAGGTGGGCTTCGATGGCTTTCCTGACTTTTATTACAAATGCATTTTCTAAGCTGTTCTGCAAAGGGATACTTGGGTTCCTGCTGCCCTTTTCTACAGCTTTTAAAGTACTGCCGGAATTTGGCGATGGATTTTCGGCAATGGAAGTATTATCTTTTAAACTGGCCTCTAAACTGGAGCGGTAGTAATGTTGCAATTGTCGACGCAATTCAAGCAGGTTCCTGACACGCAACAATAGTTCTTTCTTGTTGAAAGGTTTTGTCAGGTAGTCGTCAACTCCATGCTCCAGCCCATCCAACCTGCTGTCCATATCTGCTTTGGCAGTGAGCATGATGGTAGGAATATGGCTGGTGCGTTCATCGGATTTCAAAGTCTTACATACTTCAAATCCATCTTTAAAAGGCATCATCACATCCAATACAATCAGGTCAGGTATATTACTGAAAGCAAGGTCTTCACATTCCTGCCCGTTTTTGGCAATGTCAACAACATAGTCATTGTTCAAGCAGGCTGTCAGATAGGCCCGGACATCCTCGTTGTCGTCCGCGATCAATATATGTGGCTTATCGATACTGTTGCTTTTGTCTTTGGTAACCTGGGTGGTGAGAGAAGGCAAGATGGCTTCATCTGTTTTAACAGCAGTCTCATAGATTGGATTCGATGGTAACGCAGGAGTTTTCTGGTTAGTTTCATCGGAATGCGACATTTGCAACAACGGGAAGGTTACTTCAAATTCAGCACCTTTGCCTTTTTCGCTTTTGACAGAGATGGTGCCGTTCATTATTTTTACTAACTCGCGGGTAAGTGCCAATCCAATGCCAGTACCTTCTCCCTGCCTCGTATGCGTTCCATCTGATTGGTAAAAGCGGTCAAAAATAAGCGGCAGGTCAGCTTCGGAAATACCTATACCTGTATCTTTTATGGTAAGGATAAACCTGTCATTATTAATATTGGATGATACATATACATGGCCTCCGGCAGGTGTAAATTTGATCGCATTAGAAAGAAGATTGGACACAATCTGCTGCAACCTGACTTCATCAAAATCCATGATAATTTGTTCCACCTCCGGGATAAAGTGAAGCTGAACGCCTTTGTTTTGCGCGAAAGAGTGGAAGCTTTCAACGATATATTCTAGGAAGCGAACAATATCCGACCGCTGATAGTACAAGGTTAATTTGCCAGTTTCCAATTTGCTCAGGTCGAGCATTTGATTAACAAGCGTCAGCAGATTTTGTCCATTCCGGATGATCATATTAAGACCTTCCCTGAGGTGTTGTTTCGGATTCTCCATCACCTGTTCTGCCATGCCCAGGATAACCGTCAACGGAGTGCGGAATTCATGGGTAATATTGGTATACAATTTATTTTTTACCTCATCCAGTTCTTTTAGCCGCAAAGCTTCCGCTTGTTGTAAACGTTGTTTGAGTGTATACTGGTAAAATGCGTAGATACCCCCGCCAACAAGCACAACATAGCTTATATAAGCCCACCAGGTTTGCCACCAGGGCGGTAAAATGGTAATGGCCATAGAGATGCCCTGATCATTCAATTTCCCATCAACATTGGAAGCCTTTACCCTGAAAGTATATTTACCCGGAGGCACTTTGATATATTGTAGCTCATCTTCTGCTCTGGCCTTTCGCCAATCAATATCAAATTGATCCAATTTATAGTGAATATATTTTTCCTGGGAATTGCGAAAATCAATGTAGGTGGCACTGAATGAAAATACATTTTGATTATAATCAAGCCGTATTTCATTTGTTTGATTAAGGGGCATCCTGAGAGTTCCTTCGGTGCCGGGTATAACTACTTTATTATTCAGCCAGAACCCTGTAAAATATAATCTGGGATTGTTACTGGCAGTTGTTTTTAGTTTGTCAGGATAAAAAGCATAATAGCCGGTAGAATCGCCCAAATTTATTTCTCCATCATGCCTTGTAAAAGAAGATCCACCGATTAACTCATTCTTGATAAATCCATACTCCTTTCCATAATGGTACCAATGATCCCTTTTCTTGTTCAACATATAGATCCAGTTCGACGTACTCATCCAGAGATTATCTTCTTTATCGCCGGTAATGGCCAAAACAGAACCTATGATGCTTCCATTGATTTCACTATCAATTTCGATAAAACTATCCGATGGTTTATTGTAATAATAAAGACCAGCATGTGTACCCACCCACATTATTCCGGATGCATCTCCGTAAATACAATCTATATATTCACCGGGAAGATAATGTGAAAATTTACCGCTGGCACGGTCAAATTTATTCAATCCTTTCCAGGCTATTGTTCCCAGCCAAAGATCATTTGAATTGTCTTTGTAAAACGCCGAAATGCAGTTCCAGCTTATCGTATTCAGATCACCAGCGTCGTTCAGGTAGTAGGTACGCTTTCCGGTTTTCCAGTTATAAAATACCAACCCTCCACAATAATAAGTCAGCCATAAGGTTGAATCGCTTTCTTCGTATATACCCGAAACCACTTTTTGCACATTGACATGATCATTATGTCTGGTAAATTTTCCTGTTTTTACATTGAAATGATTCAGCCCATTAAAGGTACCGATCCAAAGATTTCCGGTTTTGTCTTTTCGGATCCTGGTGGTGGCGCTATTACTTAAACTATTCGGGTTAGCTGGATCATGAATATACACCCGCGTTGTACGCATTCTGTAATCTTTACGCACTAAACCTTTTAAGGTAGCATACCAACCTATTGAGTCTCCCTGCTCATAGAAATCCAAAACCGTACCTGCCATATCAACATGAGGAATAATGGTATTATTTATATCGATCTTCACCAAACCCCATGGCCGGTTCATCAGCCAAAGCAAACCATCCGAGGCGGCATACATGTTCCAGCTGGATCTTATTTTTATACCATTTGATTTGTCATCATTATTGCCGTAACGTGTAATTTTTTTTGTTATAGGATCGTAGCGGGTTAATCCATTTTGTTGGGTACCGATCCAGATCTTTTTATCTGAATCTTCGGTTATAAAACTAATATGATCCTGATCGCTTATGAACGGTGGGCGGCTGAGCAGTTCCGGATGCTCAGGATCGTATGTCCACCTTTTAAAAACACCCGTTTTCCTATCCAGGGTATGCAAGCCATCCCGGTTGGTCCCCACCCAGAAGGTACCATAGCTGTCTTCAAAAATGGCTTTGACCCTGTTATCTATGAGCGTTTGCGGATTTGCCGGATCACTGAGGTAACGCGTAAAGGTTCCGGAATTCCGATGGAAGCGATTAAGGCCCCCGAATTTAGGGTCCGTGAAAAAAATTCCGGTACCCACCCAAAGTTCACCTGACTTGTCTTCATAGATAGCCCTTACAACATCATAGCTTAAACTTGTTGAATCATTTTTATGGTGTTTAAAATTTTTGAACTTACCGGTCTTCTGGTCAAGAAGATCCAGGCCACCATTTGATCCTACCCATACATTTCCAAGATGATCGACGAGGACCGCTGAAACAATATCACTACTGAGGCTTTCTTTATCCTTTGGATCGTGACGGTAGTGCGTAAATATACCTGTTACGGGATCAAACTTATCAAGCCCCATTCCATAAAAACCAATCCAGATATTGCCGAGGCTATCGGTTGCCAAACACTCCGGCTGATGGCCCCCCAGTGAGTTGGGATTTTTAAAATCGTTCCGATACATTTTCATGTAGCGGCCATCATAACGGAAAATTGCTTTTTCGGATTGATCGGCAATCC
>JAHEFC010000306.1 GCA_024640385.1 Sphingobacteriales bacterium | reverse complement strand
ATTTTCCAGCACCTGTACATGGCGATCAGTAATATGGGTATCAGTGCCGGATTCAACTGCTGGGGTAATATGACCCACGATAGTAATGTTATGCCAATAACTATCATATAGATGAAAAAATACCTTCGGGCGTTGGGACCAGGTTGATAAAGCAGGAAAGGGGCAATAACGTGTAACGGCCAGGCCCAGAGCAGATTGTAATTGTCTGCAGTCTGTTTATGGTCAGTGCCAAACCACATAAAAAGGAACAGGCATCCCAGCAAGCCAAGGATCAGGAAGAATACGGAGTCGATCCATTTCACCAATTTCCTTGTAGCAGACCGATCAGAAAAACTCAGGGCAAAAATCAATATGGCCAAAATGGAGAAGATAGTTAGCGGTCTTTCAAACAGGCCTGATTTAATGATCTCCGCTCTTGCAGTCAGCGGATATTCTTTTTTTGCTACCAGGGAATCTTTGCCATTGCCTGTTCGGTCTATGGAAGCTTCCAGGAATTCGGGCAGAAACATTGCTTCCCGGTTTGTCATTTTTTTATCGATCCTGCTGCCCAATAAAAGATCGATCCCGAACTTGCTCCAATACATTTCTCCGTTATCCAGGTAATAGTGGATCCCATTTCTGAAGCTCATCCCTTCTGCAATGTTTACTGGTCCTTCTTTCAGATCTTTATTTCTGAATTTTTCTATGATGTCGCGAAGCCGGGTAGTGCAGTTGTCGTATAAGAAATCGTATTTGTAAAATTTATTATCTCCCTGCAGGTTGTTGTAGACGAAAGACTGGATCTGCTTTTTCTGATCACAGCTTAGGTTCAGGATCTGTTCATCCATGGTTCTCTGCTCATACACATAGGTAGCAGCAAAATCCGGAAAACTCTCTTGCGAAACAAAGTACAACAATTTCCCCCTGACAAATTTGGAATAGAAATCAGGGTCTCCGAAATTAAATGTACCGTAGTTATACACGATGTCCGTCCCAACAGTACTGTCCACTATCCTTAATGCGCTATGGCCGAATATGGAATACAGCTCTGAGCCTGGAGAACAGGTAAGCAGGCTGACCCGCATCCTGCATGAGTCCTGCGAATTAGCGGAACCAATGGACAAAAGAAGTAGTAACGTAAGAAGAATTCTCATCGATTTTTTTCTTAACCCGCCAAGGAATCAGGTTGCAGGTTCCTGGTTGCAGGTTCCAGGTTGCATCAAATTTTCTTTCTGCAACCTGCCACCTGCCACCTGCTACCTGCTATAGTTGGGTGCTTCTTTTGTGATCTCCACATCATGGGCATGAGATTCTTTCATTCCGGCATTGGTGATCTTGATGAACTGGGTGTCGTTGTGTAATGCATTCAGGTCTTTTGCCCCGCAGTAACCCATGCCTGCTCTTAAACCACCCACATATTGTGCAATCACTTCACTCAGGTATCCTTTGTAGGCAACACGACCTTCAATGCCTTCCGGCACCAGCTTCTTGATATCATCTTCAACGTCCTGAAAATACCTGTCGCCACTTCCTTTTTGCATGGCGCCTATCGATCCCATACCACGATATTGTTTGAATTTGCGGCCTTCATAAATGATGGTCTCGCCAGGGCTTTCTTCCACACCGGCAAATATTGAGCCCATCATCACTGTGCTTGCTCCCGCAGCAAGGGCTTTTACAACGTCGCCAGTATAACGAATTCCACCATCAGCGATCAATGGAATATTCAAATTCTTCAGTGCCGCCGCTGCTTCCATCACCGCGGTGATCTGGGGCATACCAGCGCCTGCAACTATCCTGGTGGTACATATTGAACCCGGGCCGATACCAACCTTTACACCATCAGCACCTGCCTCGGCCAGGGCCTTTGCCCCTGCGCCTGTACCTACATTACCTGCCAATACCTGCAGTTTTGGGAATGATCTTTTCACTGATTTCAATGCCTCGATCACGCCTTTGGTATGTCCGTGTGCACTGTCTAAACAAACTACATCCACACCGATCTGCTGTAAAGCAGCAGCCCGGTCCAGCATATCTGAAGTGATACCAAGCGCTGCACCTACCAACAATCTTCCAAAAGCATCTTTGACCGCGTTGGGAAAGCTTGACAGTTGCAGTATGTCTCTATATGTGATCAGGCCGATCAGTTTACCGGTTCTGCTTACTACCGGCAGTTTCTCGATCTTGTATTTCTGGAGGATCTTTTCTGCTTTTTTCAGATCGGTACCTTCCGGCGCAGTGATCAGGTTTTCACTGGTCATCACCTCACTCACTTTTTTATGCGGACTGCGTTCGAACCGGAGATCACGGTTGGTCAGGATGCCCACCAGTTTCTGCTTGTTATCGACGATAGGTATTCCCCCGATCTTGTTCTCTTTCATCAGCCTCAGTGCATCACCTATTGTGGCATTCTCCGGTAGGGTGACCGGATCCAGTATAAGTCCGCTTTCGCTGCGCTTGACTTTTCGCACCTGTTCCGCCTGCCGGTCAATGGGCATATTCTTATGGAGCATGCCTATACCGCCTTCACGGGCCAGTGCAATGGCCAGCTGCGCCTCCGTAACCGTATCCATGGCGGCTGACAGGAATGGGACATTTAAAGTAATGGTCTTGGTAAGCCTGGTAGAGATGTTCACTTCCCTTGGCAATACCTGGGAATAGGATGGTACCAGCAGTACATCATCAAAAGTTAGTCCTTCACCAAAAAATTTACCGGGGAACTTATCCTTGGGAGATTTTATTGTTGCCATGTGCAAAGATAGGGTGGAGGATATATATGATGCAAATTTTGATCTGGTTGCATTATCAGGTTGCAGGCTACAGGTTGCAGGTTCCAGGAATAATTAAATACTGCAACCTGCCACCTGCCACCTGTAACCTGCCACCTGCAACCTGCCACCTGCAACCTGCTATAGCGGTCTTCTTAACATATAGAAATTTCCCGGCAGTTGCACCACTATGCCCTCGAGTTCCAGGTTCAATAAGGCAGCATGGAAACTGCTTCTTTTTAACCCGGATTTTGAATGGAACTGGTCAATATGAATGGCTCCATGAGACTGCAACAGCCTGAATAAAACAGACGCATCTTCATTCAGTTCAGGTAAAATATACTGTTGCTTCACCCTGGTTTCAACGTCCCAATTCATGAATTCAATAATATCCTGCGGATCCGCAGAAAGCCGGGCCTTGTTATCCCGGATCAGGCTGTTGCAACCTGCACTTTTTTTGTCGTGCACTCTTCCCGGTATTGAAAATATCTCCCGGTTATATCCTGCTGCCATATCTGCCGTGATCATACTGCCCCCCTTCGTATCCGTTTCTATAACCAGCACTGCATCGGAGATGCCAGCTACGATCCGGTTGCGGCGTGGAAAATTCTGTTTGTCGGGCTGGGTGTCACTCAGAAATTCAGTGATCAGGCCTCCGTTCAAGATCATCTCCCTGGCCAATGAAGTATGGGAAGAAGGATAAATTGTATCCAGTCCGTTTGCAAGTACACCTACTGTGGAGAGCCTATGCTTCAAAGCGTTTCTGTGGGCGATCTGATCAATGCCATAAGCAAGCCCGCTGACGATCAGTATATCAAGGTTTTTCCATGCATCCAGGTAGTGTTCAACGAGGAATTTGCCATATTCAGTCGGCTTCCTGGTGCCAACTATACTCAGGATCTTTTTAGCATTCAGATCAGCATTCCCTTTGTGGAACAGGATAATGGGGGGATCAGCGCACTGCTTTAATCTTTGCGGGTATTCATCCTGCAAAAACAATAAGGGCTGTATCCTGTACTTCTCAATGAAACTGATCTCTTTTTCAGCTCTTTTCAGGTCCTTGAAACGGCAAATATTTTTCGCCCTCACCGAACCTATCCCGGGAATTTTTTCCAGCATTGAGCTTTTTGATCTGAATATCCCGCTGGCAGTTCCGTAATGCTCTAACAGGATCCTGCTGTGCACAGAGCCGATCTGTGGTACCAGTGTGAGTGCAATGAAATACAATAATTCATCCGGATCTTTCATCCGGTGAAATTACATGCAACCGACTCCTACTTACTTATGACTTGCAACTCCGTTCTCCTGTTTTTTGCTCTTCCTTCTTCGGTGTTGTTATCTGAAACTGGCCGTGTTTCACCGAATCCTTTGGATAAGAGCCGCGACGTCTCAATTCCTTTTTTTGCAAGATAGGCCACTACAGACCGGGCCCTGTTGTTGGAAAGTGTGAGGTTGTCTGCGGGCTTGCCAATATTGTCAGTATGCCCATTGATCTGTACCACCATGGTATTATTTTCTTTCAGCAGATCTACAATGTTATCAAGCTCCGCCTCTGATTCTTTTTTCAGATCGTATTTGCCAGTTTCAAAGAAAATATTCCGGAGTATCACATTGGCATTCACTTCTATGGGCTGCAACGGGATATCATACTGGTATATGGAATCAGATGGCCTGCTGCTTAAAGGAAAACTTTCAGAAAATATCAGGTAACCTTTTCTGTTCACATTGAACGCATAATCTTTTCCCAGCGGGAGGGTCATCAGGTAATTCCCGTCTTCATCGGTCTGAACTTTTGACGATCTTAACCCGGTGGCAATATCTTTCAGTTCAACGGCGCTCGGGAGTCCCTGTTTTGTTTTTGCATCGTAGACTTTACCCTTTACCCACAGCGTTTTTACCGGCCTGATATCTTCCCTTAATGAAAAACTGTAGAGGTCCAAAGCGCCACGGGAATCTGAACGGTCGCTGGCATAAAATGCTGTGGCGCCGTCTGATGTAACAAACAATGTGGCTTCATCATCAACGGTGTTGATAGGATAGCCAAGGTTCTCCGGTGTTCCCCAATGCCCTGTACTGTCTTTTCGAACCAGGAAAAGATCCATCTTCCCATATCCCGTCAAACCATTGGACGCAAAATATAAAGTCTGATTATCGGCATGGATGAATGGCGAAGTTTCATCTCCGCTGGTATTGATCTTCGGACCCATATTCATGGCAGGCCCCCATTTGCCATCAGGCATGATATAGCTTACATATATATCTGATCCGCCAAGGCCTCCCGGGGCTCTTGCTGCAAAATAAAGCGCCCTTTTATCAGGTGCGATCGAAGGTTGTGATTCCCAGAATTCAGAATTGATCACATTGCCCATATTGATCGGTTGACTCCAGCCCTTGCGCGTTAACAATGAATAATACAGGTCACATCCTCCAAATCCATCGGGTGCATCGCAACTGGTGAATACCAGCACTTTGCCATCCTGCGAAATATTTTGCGCTCCCTCATTCCT
>JAHEFC010000305.1 GCA_024640385.1 Sphingobacteriales bacterium | reverse complement strand
ATGGTGGGTGAACAGGCTGGAAGCCATCCGTGCCGATTCCATTCCGGTAAGCCTCACCAGCATTGATCAATATAATATCCAACGGGCCTTGCTGAACAACCTGGAATGGGTCACTACTGATAAAGAGGAGTTCAAGAGCAAGAAGTCTTTATGGAATACTTTCTTTAAAACACCAGCCAATATGGTGGAGGTTGACCAGAAAGATTTCTACCTCTCCGTCAATCCCGTGCTGCAGTTATACTATGGCAAGGAGACCAACACCGATGACCCGATCATGCTGAATGCGAGAGGTATTACGGCCAGGGGTATGGTGGGAAGAAAAGTTGGCTTTTACACTTACCTGGTAGAGAACCAGGAGCGGGGCCCCCAGCAGTATCGTGATTTCGTGGCCAAATACAGGGCTGTACCTGGGGCCGGGTTTTACAAGAGCTTCAAAACAACTGGCTACGACTATTTCGATGCAAGAGGCGGGATCTCCTTCAACATCGCAAAATATATTGACTTCCAGTTTGGGTACGATAAGCAGTTCCTTGGCAATGGCTACCGGAGTTTGTACCTGAGTGATTTTTCCAACAACTACCTGTACATGAATCTTAACCTGAGGGTATGGAGACTGAATTATGTGGCCAAGACCATGCAGCTCACTTCGCAATATGAAAGAGGGACGAGCGATTCAATTTATCCGAAGAAATATGCCGCGATCCATCACATCAGTTTCAATGCTCCCAAATGGCTGACCATTGGGTTGTTTGAGGGGATCGTGTTCAGCAGGCTGAACGATTTTGAATTTGCCTATCTGAATCCCATTATTTTTTTAAGGCCTGTTGAACAGAATATGGGCAGTGGCGATAATGCATTTGTGGGCGTGGATTTCAAAGCAAATATTGCGAAGCGGTTCCAGGTTTATGGTCAGATGAATTTTGACGAATTTGTATTGAAAGAAATGAAAGCCGGTAATGGATGGTGGGCCAATAAATGGAGTTTACAACTGGGCGGAAAATATGTGGATGCCTTTGGTGTAAAAAATCTGGATCTGCAGGCGGAAACCAATTGGATCAGGCCTTTCACTTATTCACACTATGATTCCATCGCAAATTATACCCATTACAACCAGCCGCTTGCCCATCCTCTGCTGGCCAACGTCCAGGAGTTCATTGGTATAGCCAGGTATCAGCCTGCTCCCAAATGGTATGTACAGGGCAAGCTGATCGCATGGCAGCAGGGGTCGGATACGGCATCGAAGAATTTCGGCAATAATATCTTCCTGGATTCAGATACGAGACCCGGAGATTATGGATATAATTTCGGTTCGGCGGTGAAGAAGAACGGTGTCAACGGCAGTCTCTGGCTGGCTTATGAGTGGAAAGAAAACTTTTTCATTGAGGGCAACCTGATGATGCGCAAATTCACCGGTTCAGATACCAGGACCACAGCTACGATCGGCATCAGGTGGAATATGGCGAGGCGCGAGTATGATTATTAGAATAGCTTCTTGAAGAGAGCCAGAGAGTCAAAGAGCCAGAGAGTCAATGTAAAAAGTTCTGGCTCTCTGCCACTCTGACTCTCTGTCTCTCAAATTAAAGTCCGCCCCCTTCAAAATGCAAGGAGAATAATATCATTCTTGATTTCAATTCGTCTACCGTACTGGAATATTTCAGGGCCGGATCGCGGGCATGCACATTGGTCATGCCCTGGCTGATCTTAATTTCAGGGGCCAGGATGAAGTATTTGAAAAAGAACTGGAAACCGATCCCTGCTTCAACACCGAAATCTGATTGTTTAACTTTAAGGATCTCTTCGGCATTTCTTGCGCCGGCATTGGATGCAAGATCATAATCGTACTTAACTCCTGCAAGCGTATATACCCGGAAGTTCTTGATACGGTCGCTTTTCAGGCGTACCTGTAAAGGGAAACTCATCACAATAGATTCCACTTTCTTCTCGTAAGTAAGGGCATTATCGCCGGGATTGGGAACGGTTTGCGTATAAAGGAATTTCTTCTCAGAGAAGATCAGGTGCAATGGGTAGAAACGGATGTCAAACCGATTGGAGATCTGCCAGTTCGCCATAATACCAAGATGTATCCTGCCACTGTTCAGCGAGTTCACAGTCATCACGGTATCCTGTTCCAGGAAGTAGGGGTGATGCGTCACATTGTAATGGGAGGTATTATAGCCAAGTACAATACCGAAATAGTATTTTTTCTCATCATGGTTCTCCAGGTGCATGCCTTCATAGTACTTCTGTGCCTTTGCCAGGTTGACTGAACATACCAGGATAGGGATCAGGAGGGCTTTTTGCCTGAATAGATGCTGCAAATACCTAAACTTAATCTTCTGCATGAAATATTGTTATAACCTGTTTTTTCCATGATCGCAGTAAACGCTTTTCCTTCAGGGAAGGCTTTTACAGAATCATTGAGATATGCGTATGCCTCTCTGTTCTTCGACACAATTTTAGCGATCCCGGGGGCCACGATACCTAAATACAAATTGTACAATTGTTCTATGCCTGGTAAGTTTGGTTTAGAAAATTCGAGTATACATAACATGCCGCCCGGTTTCAGTACCCTGAGGATCTCCTGAAGCCCTGTTTCCAGGTGCTCAAAATTCCGCACGCCAAAGGCTACTGTAACTGCATCAAACGTACCGTCTGGGTACATTATTGCCTCACTATCACCGTTTTGCAATTCTATAACATGGGTCAGCCCCTTGTTTTTCAGCTTCTCCCTGCCCAGTTCCAGCATGCCATCAGAAATATCAATGCCAATGATCTTGTTCGGCTTCAATATTTCCTCCGCCATGATGGCCACATCGGCAGTTCCCGTAGCCACATCCAATACCACCCGGGGCTTAGCGGGCTTTAACATTTTCAGCATTTTCTTGCGCCAGGAAACGTCAATGCCGGCAGAAAGGAAGCGGTTCATAAAATCATATTTCCCCGCAATCTGGTCGAACATTTTTGCCACCTGCTCTTTTTTGGAGGCTGCAGAACCCTCAAAAGGCACCACTTTGTCGTGCGCATAATCTGACATGGCGCAAAGATAGGTTCAGAATGGTAATCATACCTGTTTTGCGATTGTTAATTCAATCCGGATCCATATGGACCCACCGTTTAGTTTAAACTGTTAAATCATTGATCCTAAGCCAAAACCGATTGTTAAGCATTACCTTTCCAACATGCTGTTTTAAGGGCAATCATTTAAATCACCGGGTACATGGAAGCGGATAGTTCTGTAAAAAAGAAGCGTTCAAAATTCAGGAAGGCCATCCTCTGGATCCTGGTTGTGTTGGTTGTT
Organism: Sphingobacteriales bacterium; assembly: GCA_024640385.1. Lineage (GTDB taxonomy): Bacteria > Bacteroidota > Bacteroidia > Chitinophagales > Chitinophagaceae > Pollutibacter. The sequence continues at coordinate 1,976 of JAHEFC010000305.1, read as the reverse complement.
ATTTTAGGAGGAGGGGCCTTCTATTTATACAATAACTACAGCCGCCTTCTTTCTGATGCTCTCCAGAAATCTTTTAACTCCAGTTTGTTTTCAGATGTTTATGAGTTGAAATTTGAAAAACTTGGCGTCAACCTGGTGACGGGAAACATCCAGGTATATAATGTTGAATTGAAGCCTCGCGAAAAACCGCTGGCAGATTATCCGTATATCAACAGTTCCATGCAACTGCGTACCCAGAAAATATTACTGCAACATGTTGATATTTCCACACTGATCAAATCCAATAGGCTTAAGCTCGAAAAGATCGAGATCCTGGAACCTGAGGTTGAGCTCAAGCTATCCGGAAAAAAGTATATCATGTTTCCTTTCAGTGATACCACTGTGGTAAAAGATAAAAGCAAAAAACGGCCTATCCAGTCTTTCAGCCTGAAAGAATTCGCACTGGTCAATGCATCTTTCCATGCGCTCAATACGGAGAAAGAAAGAGAATTCACGATCAGTAAGCTGAGTATCTCATTGAAAGACCTTGCTATTGACCAGATGCCCGGCAGGGATATGGCGTCTAATAAAAAAGTTGATCTGTCCATTGGAGAGATCACCTGGAGATTACATAAAGACGCGATCAAGTTCATCAGTATAAAAGATTATAGTCTTAAACTGGATTCTCTCACGATGCAGAATAATCCGGACACTACCATATTTCATTTTGCCAATTTCAGCACAGGGTTGAAAGAGCTTGACATGCAAACAGGCGACAGCCTTTTTCATCTTACCATGAAATCTTTAAAACTCTCATACAGGGATAAAGCCATCACACTGAAAGGCATAAGTTTCAAGCCTAATATCAGCGACGCCGCTATGCAAAAGAGGTTTACCTGGCGCACACCGGTATTCTCAGGTACCGTGGGAACCCTCAAGCTGGTAGATCTCAATTTTGATTCCCTGATCTACAGGCAAAAGATCATGATCGAAGAACTTGGTATAGATAATGCAGCAGTGACGATTTATACTGACCAGACAAAACCCATCAATATGAATAAGTTCCCCGGCTATCCGGGTCAGCAGATCGGTAACATCCCAATAGCTTTGCAGATAAAAAAACTTAACGGAACCAATATAAGCCTGGTCAACAGGGAACGTAAACCCGACGGTGAACAGGGGCAGATCCACATCAACAGATTGACCCTGAATGGGCAGAATATCACTACGTTCCCTACAAAAGAATTACTTTCTGTAAATGCTGACGCTTACATTGAAAACAAGGCGCACGTTAAAGTGGGACTGGGATTCAATTATAATGAACCCCAATTCAGTATAAATGCCAAAGTAAGTCCGTTCAACCTGCCGGACCTTAACCCATTGTTAAGATCTTACACGCCTGCGAGCATTGAGAAAGGGAAATTGGATGATCTTACGCTTGATGCCATGGCTACAAAGACCGGCTCTTCAGGTACCATGAAGTTCCTTTATAGCGATCTGAAACTTGATGTGGAATTGAAAAACCAGTCCCAATGGAAAAACGATGTTCTCTCTTCAGTGGGCAATGCACTTTTGTCTTCTTCAAATCCTCCTTCGCCCAATAAGCCGCCACGTATTGTGCAATTTCATGTGGACCGGGATATGAACAAGGGGTTTATCAATATCATCATCAAATCCCTGCTGGCCGGATTTAAAGAAACGGTGGTGATGTCGAAAGAGAACCGAAAAGCTTATAAAGAAGAGAAGAAACTTTTCCGTAAAAAGAACAAGAAAGATAAGCAGGGCTAATAGGGTAGTTAATAATCCCTCTTATTTGAATATTTCATCCTTTCTTTGAAGTTGGAATGTGTTGAAAGCATTCCTGTTTTCGAGATGAACATTCATAATTCCACTTACCTTATTTCAAGTCCGGATATCACCAAATGTCCTAAGGCAGACCGGCCCGAGTTCGCCTTTATTGGTCGTAGTAATGTGGGTAAATCTTCCCTGATCAATAT
>JAHEFC010000304.1 GCA_024640385.1 Sphingobacteriales bacterium | reverse complement strand
CGATCATCTCACGCAGCAGGTCATTACCTTCACGGGTACGCTCACCCACACCTGCAAACACAGAAAGACCACCATAACCTTTCGCGATATTATTGATAAGCTCCGGGATCAATACGGTTTTACCCACACCAGCACCACCAAACAGACCGATCTTACCACCTTTTGCATATGGCTCGATGAGGTCGATCACTTTGATACCTGTAAACAGCACTTCTGATGCTGTACTGAGGTTTTCAAATAATGGCGGTTTTGCGTGGATCGGGCGGCCACCTGCTTTACTTACCTGGGGAAGACCATCGATCGCATCACCGGTTACGTTGAATAAACGGCCGTTGATGGCTTCGCCAACTGGCATGGCTATCGCTATGCCGGTGTCAACTACTTCCATACCGCGTGTCAGACCTTCAGTACCATCCATGGCGATACAACGTACACTGTCTTCTCCAAGATGTTGCTGAACTTCCATCACCAGCTTCTCACCGTTGGGACGGCGGATCTCTAATGCGTTATAAATTTCTGGTAACTGCCCCTGGAACTGTACGTCCAGTACCGCTCCAATGATCTGCTTGATTTTACCCGTATTGGCCATATTAAAAAATTAATTAATGCGAGGGTTTATATTTGCCGCAAAGATAGGGAAATCGAATGTGATAAATTTGATTCATGAGGAGGAATGTGGGAAATGAAATAAGGAATATTGGGGCCGATCCACTTAACCGTTATACATGGTCAGAAACAGCCAAACTACCTACATTTATATTATAATGCCCAGCTCATGAACGAAGAAGTCATAAAAGTAAAACCTCAGCTCACTCCGGAGGAAATTCAGGCCAAAGAGGCAAAAAAGGCCCAAAAAAAAGTAAAGAAGAAAACCGAGAAAGAAATCAAGCGCGACAGGGTCTTTATCGCCTTCCAGAGAACCCTTCTTTCCTGGGTAAGAACCTCCACCAGCCTGTTCACTTTCGGGTTTGCGATCTGGAAACTCCTGGAACAGCAGGCTCAGGCGCCTGGCAATCATCCCATGCTTAAACTGTTTTCACCCAAGTACATTGGGGTGATCATGGTCTTTTCTGCATTCATTGGACTCCTGATGGCTGTTGTAGCTTATGTCAAGATCTCGGTGAAATTTGGCCGGCAACCCAGGTATACCTGGTTGGACCCCGCCATGATCCAGTCCTACGTGATCTTGCTACTTTGCTTCCTGGTGTTATTTGGCGCATCCTTCGGCAGATATTTAGCCTAGTCTTTGGCATCGTTCACTTCCAGCCAGAATCCGTCAGGATCCTGGAGATAGATCTGCTTTACCCCATCCACCCGGTTGGTAACTGACTGTTTTTTGCCTGCCCAGTCTTCATAAAGTATTCCCGCTTTATTGAGCTTGTCCAGGAAACTGTTCATATCAGTGATACTGAAACAAAGATGGCTGGTTTTCTCCCTGACCACCGTTTTGGTTTCACCGGATATGATATGAAGATGGGATTTGGGCCCGATACTGAACCAGGTATGCTTGCCATCGTGAAATGGTTCGGGAATGGTATCCAGTCCAATGAAATCCCTGTAGAAATTTGTTGACCGCTGGAGGTCTTTCACATAAAACGCAATGTGGTTCAATACAGGCTTGTTTTCCTGCGCATCGCTTGCGCCCGCCACCATAACGACAGCAATAAATAAGATGAGCTTTTTCATATTCATTTGTTGCAGGTCAAGGTAAAGAATATGTTTAAACATCAAGCCCATATTCTGCAACTAAATATGAAACCTGATTCTCAAAAAACTCCACAAATGAATGCGGCCAGTCGTTATTGAAATACATTCATTTCATGGAAAAAATGGTGATCATAACACCCGGCCTTTTCGACAAAGGAGCTCTTGTGGAAGCGGAGATCTACCAGAACGAACGGTCTTTTCTTATTCAAAAAAACCAGGGCCAGGGCAGCCCCATCAACAGGATTAAAATGTTACTGGATACCGGATCGAATATTTCCGGGCTCGACAGGAAATTGATAGACATGTTGCAGCTTCCCCATTACTCCGGGAAGGCATTTGTAGACGGTGCAGGAGGTTTGACCACATTGAACAGGTACAGGTGTGTGTTATACCTGGACATCTTTAAGCAGAAAGCCCTTCCGCTGGACATCCTGGAAGGGAGATTTGAAAACAGTCCTTACGACGGGGTCATTGGAAGGGATGTGCTGCGCTACTGCTCTATGCATTACGATGGACCTTCAAATAGTTTCAGATTATCGGCCCCTGATTTTTGATCCAGCGGCATGGGCCTGGTGAATTGTTTTGTAGCTTAGACCATGACTTTGCATGCCGTTGCCTACCAGGTAGCTGACAGTATAGACCTGAAAGCTTTTAAAGCTGGCTTCCCTTCTGAGATATATTACGAAGAACCTGATGAAGTATTTTATGAACTACCCGATAGCAGATTCATCTACATATTTAAATATGGAGTGGTTTGTTTTCTGAATTACGACGAACTCAGGATCGCAGAATTCCTCCAGTTCATTACGCCTTTCTGCAGAAACAGGTTTGAACTGAAACTCAGTGAAGAACTCCAGATCGAAACCGGAACAAACGAAAATAAATTCGGCTATAATAAGATCGAACTACAGAATGGCAAAACCAATGCCCTTCGCCTGGTGATGCTTAATGTGTCCCAGTCCGTAGCGCTGGATTATTATTCCGAACAGACCAATAAGTTGCTGGTAGAGACCCACTATCATACACAAAAACTCGAGCAAAAAGGCAGGCTGGACATTTCCGGAAGAAATCTTGCCAAATTCATCGGCAAAACACTGAACCTGAAAAATAAGATAGCAGAAAACCTATATATATTCGATTCTCCTGATGTGACCTGGGAAGATGAATATCTCAATAAGGTTGACATGGGCGTCAAAAATACCTTCGATCTGCAGGTGAGGTTCAGAAACGTTGAAGAGGGCCTGGTCATAGTCAAGGAAAACCTGGAGCTTTTCAAAGACATCATGCAACATCGCAAAAGCACCGCACTCGAATGGATCGTAATCATCCTCATCCTTGTGGAAGTGATCAACCTGGCAGTGGAAAAGATCTTTAGTCATTAACTCTGGAATTCCCATTCGTTTTTTCCCCACAAGATCACGGTGAAAACACCATATCGTGATCGGCATTTAACCCTGAATTTTAGCCTATGGCAAATATGCCATTGTCTATGAATCATTCGTTAAACAGCTTTGTCGCACCTATGAGGGCAAAAGAAGAAATAGCCAGCCAGTTAGGCCATAAGATCAGGACCCTGCGCGTGGAAAGGAATATGACCATGGAAGAACTCGCCCTGGAGTCCGGGATAGACTATTCACAACTCAGCCGGATCGAAAGGGGAAAGATCAACACCAGCGTGTACCAGATCTATATGATCGCCAGGGTGCTGAATGTTTCAGCAAATTCTGTTTTTAAGGATCTGTTTTAATGGAAACATGAATTGTTCACTTCAGGAATTTGCCGGCAAGATCCAGGCCAAGGCTCAGCACGTCATACCCCTTGTCTCCAGCCGTACTGAATCCAAGCGACATATTGCTGAGGTAGACCAGGATGAATTTTTCCGAAGGGCAGATCACTGCAACAGTTCCTGTATGCCCTGAATGCTGGATGCATTTCTTCCCGTCAACCTCGTTGACAAACCATCCCAATCCGATCTCTGAGCCATGTTCAGCCTTCTTCTTGTTCTTATAGACTTCCGGTTTCATCATTTGCTCCAGGGTCTTTGGCTGCACGATTTTTCCGTCGATCATCGCCAGGTAGAGCAGGGCAAGGTCCCCGGTGGTTGACAATAACCCTCCAAATCCATTTGATTCCAGGGCCTGCAGCATTTCCAGTGACCAGCGCACCGTTGTACCATTTCGTTTGGTATAGGTCTGTGCACGATTAGGCACTATAGAATCGGCCGAAATGAATTTTGTATTCTTCATCATGGCCTTATCGAAAATATTTTTCTGCATGTATTTCTCAAAGGACATGCCACTCACATTTGCAATGATCACAGACAGCAGAAAATAACCTCCGTTGCTGTACTGGTATCCCTCGCCGGGCGGGAAAAGCAGCTTCTGACTGTAGAGATCGGCGAGTTGTTCTTTCACAGTATATTTTAAAAGACTGACAGCATACAGCTTGGTGAAATTGATATGAAGTTCCGGTATCCCGGAGGTGTGGCTGAGCAGATGCCGCAGTTTTATAGATCGATGGGATGCAGGGACACTATCTATGTATGAAGCTATAGATGAGTCAAGCGATATTTTACCCTGTTCAACCAATTGCATCACCGCCATGGCCGTTATGGGTTTGGATACGGAAGCCAGTTCATATACGGTCTCGAATTTCGCGGGTACTTTATGTTCAAGATTGGCTATTCCATAAGATGTGGCCTTAAGGATCTTCCCGTCTTTTATGATGAGAAGCGAAGATCCGGGCACCGCTTCTTCCTTCATTACGGCAGTTACATGGAAGTCTATGGAATCCGCCTGTTGGGCGCAACAAACAGTGGACAGAAAAAGCAGGGCAGAAACAAAGATGAATTTCATGGTGGAAAGTTTAGAGCAACCGGAACAACACTGCCGCCAGGGTAGCACCGATCAGCGGACCTACTATAGGAATCCAGGCATATCCCCAGTTACTGGTTCCTTTATTTTTTATGGGAAGGATGGTGTGCATGATCCTTGGTCCAAGATCCCTGGCCGGATTGATCGCATACCCGGTTGGTCCGCCTAAACTAAGACCTATGGCGAGCACCACCAACGAAACAGGCAATGCATCCAATGACCCGATCTTTGTTTCTGGTGAAACAATGGCAAAAACAGCCATCATGAAAACGAAGGTGGCTATAACCTCAGTAACCAGGTTATTGACCGGGCTTTTTATTGCTCCATTGGTGCAAAAAATGCCAAGCCGGTCTTCCTCCGTGGCATCGAAATGTGCACGATAGGCCAGCCACATCAGCAGAGATCCCATACAGGCTCCTATGAGTTGGGCAGCCAGGTACATGGGCACATCACTCCAACTGAATTTTCCTGTTATTGCCATTGCAATGGTCACAGCAGGATTCAGATGTGCTCCACTGGCAGCAGCAGAAACCATCACACCAATAAAAACAGCCATGGCCCATCCGAAAGTGATCACGATCCACCCACTGCTGTTGCCATAAGTTTTTTTCAATACCACATTGGCAACCACCCCGTTGCCCAAACTGATCAGCAGGGCCGTACCTACAACTTCTCCCATGAAAGCAGTCATATTACAAA
>JAHEFC010000303.1 GCA_024640385.1 Sphingobacteriales bacterium | reverse complement strand
CAGAAGGCAGGCAGATCAGGCTCCTGCAGCAGACTTCGGAAACAGTTCAGGTATTGATGAAAGAATCAGTATAGAACGTACTCACCCTTGGTATTTACGCTCACTACGGGCAATTGCCTGGTAACGTCGAAATAGTCAAAGGCCTGCTTCATGGTTTTTTCGAAATCCCTGAGTTCGGCGTCATCACGCATCAGCCTTTCCAGGTATGCAAGGCTTTTGGGATTATTGAACCGCACAGGGAATATATGAACAGGTATAAAATCCTGGCCGTTGTTCTTAGCCAGTGTGGTGAGAATATAAAGTTCTTCGATCTGGGGATTGGTGATGGGAATGCATCCCTGGGTTACACAGCTTCCATGAATATAGATATCGCCTCCAGGAGCCAAAGAGTCTGCCAGGATCTTGTCAGCAGCATTAGGATAATTAAGTCCTAATGAAAGATGATAAGTGCTGTTGGGTTTGAATTCATTGATATAATAAAATCCCTCGGGTACCTGGTAATCTCCCTCTATCCTTTTGGGGCCAAGCGTACCTGCCAGTGCACAGATCTTGTAGGTTTTAAATAACTGGAACTCGTCAGTGATCTTTGACTTTACCCAAACTTCCAGTTCACTGTCGTACTTGAATGATCTGATGTAAACATTCTTTGCGGGCCATTCAAGATTCTTGGCGGCAAACTGTTTCTTGAGTGTATCTTCTTTTCGTTTGAATACGTCCGATACTTTCCCGAATGATTTCTGGTAATCCACAAACGAGTTCTGTGCAACAGAACACATCAGGACGGATACAAAAATGGAGGTAAGGAGGAAGTACTTCATAAAGATTGGTTGCGTAAAAATATGCGCTTTAATTGAAAATCAAAAGCATATGCACATTTTTTCCACGAATATTTGTTAAATCGTGAAAACCACTTAAAGGTTACCTCTCATTTCCTGTTCTCTTTCAATGGCTTCGAACAGTGCTTTGAAATTTCCTTTGCCAAAACTTTTTGCTCCTTTGCGCTGGATGATCTCGAAAAAAAGTGTCGGGCGGTCCTGCACCGGCTTGGAAAACAATTGCAGCAGGTAGCCTTCATCGTCCCTGTCCACAAGGATCCCAAGCTCGCGAAGTGGCGCCAGGTCTTCATCTATACGGCCTACGCGCTCCAGCAGCTCATCATAATAACTGTCAGGCACTCTGAGGAATTCCACACCACGGTTACGCAACTCCGTTACAGTGTGAACGATATCGTTGGTGGCCATGGCAACATGCTGAACGCCTTCTCCCTGGTAAAAATCAAGGTATTCCTCCACCTGGGATTTCTTTTTTCCTTCGGCCGGCTCATTGATGGGAAACTTAACGTAGCCATTACCGTTACTCATCACCTTGCTCATCAGGGCGGAGTATTCTGTTGAAATATCATTGTCGTCGAAGCTTAGAATATTGCGGAAGCCCATCACTTCTTCATAGAATTTTACCCAGGGATCCATCTGGTTCCATCCCACATTACCAACACAGTGATCCACATACAACAGTCCGGTCTCCGCCGGCTTAAAATAAGGATTCGTCCATGGAACAAAACCCGGCATAAATGCTCCATGATAGTTTTTTCGTTCAATAAAAATATGAAGTACCTCTCCGTAAGTATGTATTCCTGAGATAATTAGTTCACCTGATTCATCTTTTAATACTTCCGGCTCCCTGCATGATCTACCACCCCGCCGGGTGGTTTCTTCCCAGGCCGACCTTGCATCATCCACCTTCAGTGCGAGCACTTTTACACCATCCCCGTGTTTCATTACATGATCAGCAATAGGGGTACCGGGGCGGAGTGAAGAGGTGAAAACGAATGTGAGTTTTTGCTGTTTTACCACAAAACTCATCCGGTCTTTAACGCCGGTTTCGGGGCCGGCATAGGCGGCGGCCTGGAATCCGAAAGCGCTCATATAATAATGGGCGGCCTGTTTGGCATTGCCCACATAGAACTCAACGTGGTCCGTACCCAGCAAAGGCAGGAAATCCACGGATGTATTTTTCATGGATTCTTTAGCTATCATATGGCAAGCAGGAAAGATTAGACTTTCACAACTCAAAATTAGAATAATTATCTTCACACCCATGAAAGCAGGAATTCTGGGCGGCGGCCAGTTAGGAAGAATGTTATTACAGGAGGCTGCCAACTATACCGTAGAGACCTGGGTGATGGAAAAAGACAGGGATTGCCCGGCAGCCCACCTCTGCCATCATTTTGTACAGGGCGATATCAGGGATTACGACGCGGTTTACGCTTTTGGCCAGCAGGTTGATGTACTAACCATTGAGATCGAGAATGTTAATGTGGAGGCACTGGAAAGACTTGAGGCAGAAGGTAAAACCATCATTCCAAAGCCCTCGGCGCTGAAAACGATCAAGAACAAGATCTTACAGAAGCAATACTACCGCCACCACAGCATCCCCTCCCCGGCTTTCCTGGTGACACAGGATAAAGCCGAACTGGCCACTAAAACCGACTTCCTGCCTGCCGTGCACAAACTGGGCATGGGAGGATATGACGGTCGCGGTGTGCAATTGCTTAAAAAGGCCGCTGATATTGAAAATGGATTCGATGCCCCCAGTGTACTGGAGAAGATGATCGATATTGACAAGGAGATCGCCATCTCTGTAGCCATTGATAAAAAAGGGGCTCATGTGATCTACCCCCCGGTGGAGATGATCTTCGATCCCTATTTGAACCTGCTCGATTACCAGCTTTGTCCTGCTGATATCCAAAAAACAACTTTATGGAAAGCCGAAGCCATTGCACTGGCCGTGGCCAGGAACTTTGGATCCCCCGGCATATTCGCGATAGAGATGTTCATAGACCGCTCCGGTGATGTATGGGTGAATGAAACCGCCCCTCGTGTTCACAACAGCGGCCATCATACCATTGAAGCCCATTACAGTTCACAATTCGATATGTTGTGGAGGATCATGCTGGACTACCCGCTGGGAAATACGGCACTGATCATGCCCAGTATCATGATCAATATCCTTGGAGCTGAAGGCCATAAAGGAAATGCATTGTATGAAGGGATGAATGAAGTATTGGCCATGGAGAATGCATATGTACATATATATGGTAAATCACAAACCGCCCCGGGCAGGAAAATGGGGCATGTGACCATACTGGAAAGGGACAAGACCGACCTTTTACGAAAGGCCGGCAAAGTGAAAAAAGCGCTTAGGGTTATCAGTTAGAATAAAAAAATATTATGGCACAACCGCTGGTAGGTATCATCATGGGATCAGACAGTGACCTGGAGGTCATGAAACCCGCTGCTGATTTTTTACAGTCACAGGGAATAGAATTTGAGCTCACCATCGTATCTGCCCATCGCACGCCCATGCGGATGGTGGACTATGCAACAACTGCCAGGGAAAGAGGACTGAAACTGATCATTGCCGGTGCGGGAGGCGCAGCCCATCTTCCAGGCATGGTGGCCTCACTGACCTCATTGCCCGTGATCGGTGTTCCGGTCAAGTCATCCAATTCCATTGACGGATGGGATTCCGTATTGTCTATCCTGCAGATGCCTAATGGCGTTCCGGTAGCTACTGTAGCGCTTAACGGGGCAAAAAATGCCGGTATCCTGGCAGCCCAGATCTTAGGTGCATTTGATAAATTCACCGGTCAGAAAATGGACCAGTTCAAGAAGAGCCTGTCTGACGAAGTGCAAACCAAAGTTGACAAGTTGCGGGCAGCTGGATATGGAAGCACCATTGACAACGACAATTAATCAATTTCCCATGCAATACAATATCAGTGAACTCGCGAGGATGATCGACCATTCCCTGCTCCACCCTACCATGACGGACAAAGACCTGGAAGAAGGGGTCAGGGTGGCCATAGAATATAAAACTGCATCTGTTTGTATCAAGCCCTACGCCGTAAAAAAATGTGCAGAGTGGCTGAAAGGCACTGACGTATTGGTTTGTACGGTGATCGGATTCCCCCATGGATCCCATACCACAGCCATGAAAGTCCGGGAAACCAGGGAAGCCTGTGAGCTGGGCGCCACGGAGATCGACATGGTAGTCAATATCGGTAAAGTACTGAGTAGCGACTGGTCATATGTGGAAGACGAGATACGCCTGATCAATACGGAAGCCGTAAAACACGGAGCCATCCTCAAAGTGATCTTCGAGAATGATTACCTGAAGGATGAACATAAAATAAAACTCTGCCAGATCTGCAGCAGCATTCCCGTAGCCTTTGTAAAAACCTCTACCGGTTACGGATATACGAAAGGTGAAGACGGCAAATTTTCAACCAAGGGAGCTACGGTAGAAGACTGCAGGCTGATGCTGGCCCATGTGGCTCCGGGCGTACAGGTAAAAGCAGCAGGCGGTGTAAGAACCCTGGATGAGCTGCTCCGGATGAAAGAGCTTGGTGTTACACGCATTGGCGCTACGGCCACAGCGGCCATCCTGGAAGAAGCCAAAAGGAGAAATGGGGAAACAACTAACGCTGTTGTCAGCAAGGACGTCTCTGGATATTAACTAAGGCTGGAGGTTACGGGTTACAGGTTGCAGGTTACAGGTTGCAGGTTGCAGGTTGCAGAAGATTACTAATTACAACTCAGTAATCATTACCCAGGGTCAAAATAATGAACTCTTGCTCTAATGCCGGGGACTGCTTATACACTGTTGCAATAAATTCCTTTCCGTATTGGGCATAATAAGGCATAAAATTATCCACACGTTCCTGCAGGCTGCCATTGGGGAATAACTGGCCCTTGAGCTTTAAAAGCTGTTGCTTCTGAATGTCGAATTTCTTTTTTTCTGCGCGCAGCATTTTTTTCCCGGCTTCAGTGATCTGCTTCTGCAAACGGGTATGCAATGCATCTATATGCTGCACCAGGGTATGATCAACTGCCGCTGCCTTGAGCTTAAATCCACTGAACAGTTTTAAAGCAGCCTCAGTTTCATCATTCACATCCAGCGCATTGTTACTACGGTCCTTAACATATTTTGTGATCAGGTCGAACTCATTGAGAAAAAGATCCTCAACCGTAAAACCAAAACCGGCCAGTTTATCTTCCTGCGCTTGGGTTGTCACCAGAAAACTGTTCCTTAAAACCAGGATGGGGAATGGAACACTGTAATGATCGAACAATGCTTTCATTTCTAGCCAATAAGCAGTTTCTGCACCTCCTCCAATAAATGCGATATTCGGAAGTATGGTTTCCTGGTAAGAAGCACGAAGCACTACATTAGGGCTGAACCTTTCGGGATGTTCCTTGAGTTCCTGCAACATCTCCTTATGTGTAAA
>JAHEFC010000302.1 GCA_024640385.1 Sphingobacteriales bacterium | reverse complement strand
AGAAGACGGCATACGAGATCCTGAATACTTCTGCTACAGAAGAAAATGTTGCGGGCGCAAGTATTTCCTTGGTGTCAAGCATCAGCTCATCGGTGGTGAACTGCATAGCCGGTTTCCCTGTTACCCGCGAAAGATAGAGCCGGAATATGTCGTACAGTTTTGAATAATACAATTTCATTTCACCTTTCTGATCGGCTCCTTCCTTCCTGAGCTTCTTCAGTTCTTCCATCGCCTCTTCATATGCCGTAGCCCTGCTTACAGTTGGAGCAGCAACAGGTCTTTCCCGCCTGCGCTTCCACCAGTACCAGGCCAGCGTTGAAGCCAAAATCACACCCAACAGAGCAATTAATATTCTCTTCCAGTCTATTCCCGTATCCTCAACATCCTTTATCTCTTTGATGTCGTTATAGTCATTACCGCGCAAAGGCACATTCATGACATTGATCCTGGCCGAATCAGACCTTATGGTTTTTCCATTCACCCTGAATATCATGGCCGGCAAACTCCACTGCCCTGTTTCAAATCCGGTCATGGTCAGCACCTGGGTATAACGCATCTGTTCACCGGTGCGTACACTGTCCAGTTTACTTCTTTTGACCACTTCCAGATGGCTGATCGAATCAGGCAGTTCAGGAAATACCACTTTACTGCCGGAACCTGCATCGAGTGTGAGGGTCAGCTCGAACTGCTCACCGAGCAGGATCCGGTCACGGCTAACCGAAATTTTAGCCTGCTGCGCAAAAAGCGGCAGGCAGAAAAACAGGCCCGTGAGCACTGATATGATGAGTTTCCTGGCATCCATATTATTTCCGCTGGGCAAAGAATTTTTGTAACACTTTCACATAGTCTTCATCAGTTCTGATATAGAGCAGGTTGGCCCCGGCTTTTTTAAAGCTGTTGCGGCAGGCTTCTTCATTCTGGTTGAATTGCATGGCATAATTATATTGTACAGTGGAATCATCGGTATCGATCCACTCGGTCATGCCCGTTTCAGCATCCTCCACCTGCACCAGCCCGATCTTGGGCAACTGCATATCCATCTTGTCGTACACTTTTATACCGATCACATCGTGTTTATTACCGGCAACGCGAAGCGGATCGTCGTATTTATCCGTCATAAAATCACTGAGAATGAAGGCAATGCTTTTCTGTTTGACGGTGCTGGTGAAAAATCTTACCGCGGAATTCATGTCGGTTCCGCGGCCTTTAGGCTCGATGGTCAGCAGTTCACGCACTATGTAAAGTACATGCTCCCTGCCTTTTTTGGGAGGAATGTAGAATTCGATCTTGTCACTGAAAAAGATCACACCTACTTTATCATTGTTATTGACTGCTGCAAATGCAAGCACGGCACATACTTCCGTGATCAGGTCTTTCTTGGATGCATGCACAGTGCCGAACAGGGAGCTGGCGCTGATATCTACCAGCAGCATCATGGTAAGTTCCCTTTCTTCTTCAAAAAGCTTGCTGTACGGATGACCGAACCTGGCAGATACATTCCAGTCTATGAACCTGGTATCGTCACCATGCTGGTATTCACGGACTTCCTTGAAAAGCATGCCACGGCCCTTGAACGCACTATGGTATTCGCCCGTGAACAGGTGGGTTGTCAGCTTCTTGCTTTTGATCTCAAGCTCCCTGACCTTTTTTAATATTTCAGCAGTGGTGAGCATCAGGGTACCTGCACGTTTCTGAGGATCTCATCAACAATGAATTCACTGTTCACGTTCTCCGCTTCTGCTTCATAGGTAAGGCCAATACGGTGACGCATCACATCTTTTGCAATACTCTTCACATCGTCGGGGATCACATAGCCCCTTTTACTGATGAAGGCGTGGGCTTTGGCAGCCAGGGCCAGGTTGATGCTTGCCCTGGGTGAGCCCCCGTAAGAGATCAGCGGTTTGAGTTTTTCCATCTTGTACTTTTCCGGCGTACGGGTGGCAAAAACAATATCCAGTATATAACTTTCGATCTTTTCGTCCATATAGATCTTCCTGACAAGGTCCCTCGCTAACAGGATCTCCTCAACAGAAGCAACCTGGTTCACTTTGGACTGGGCCTGCTGGCCGTTAACGTTCTGCCTGATGATCATCTGCTCTTCATTACGGCTGGGATAATCGATCAGCACTTTCATCATGAAACGGTCTACCTGCGCCTCAGGTAAAGGATAGGTACCCTCCTGGTCAATCGGATTCTGTGTAGCCAGCACCAGGAAAGGTTCATCCAGTTTATAGGTACTATCACCAATGGTCACCTGCCTTTCCTGCATGGCTTCCAGTAAGGCGCTCTGCACCTTGGCCGGCGCCCGGTTGATCTCGTCCGCCAGAATGAAATTGGCGAAGATGGGGCCTTTCCTGACCACGAACTGGTGGGTCTGCTGGTTATAGATCAACGTACCGATCACGTCCGCCGGTAACAGGTCCGGCGTAAACTGTATCCGGCTGAACTGCGCGTGAATGGTTTGGGATAAAGATTTGATGGCAAGGGTTTTGGCCAGTCCGGGCACACCCTCCAGCAGCACGTGGCCGCTGCTCAGGAGGCCGATCAGCAACCTGCTGACCATATAATGCTGACCAACGATGACATGGGCTATTTCCTGCTCTATCCTGTCTACAAATACTGATGCCTGCTGGATGCGGTCGTTCAATTGACGGATATCCTCCGCTGTTTGTACCATGATTAGATTTTAAAATTCAATTTTACCATTTAGAATAGCAATGATTCTGCCAAACTACAATAATTGGCTAATTAGCTAATTACCAATTAACTAATTCTTTCATTTCTGCCACCTGCAACCTGTAACCTGCAACCTGCTCTACTACCCTAAGTATTTCCCCACAATCGGCACCCGCCGCCCTACTCCAAATGCTTTGGTACTCACCCTGATGATCGGACAGAACTGGTTCCTCTTATACTCATTCGTATTCACCAGCTTCAGGATCCTCCGCACCAATGCTTCGTCGATATTCATGGCGATGATCTCCCGGGGTCCCTGCCTCCTTTCAATATACTGGTACAACACCTTGTCCAGCACTTCATATTCCGGCAGACTGTCACTGTCTTTCTGACCAGGCCTCAACTCTGCCGATGGTGGTTTCACAATAATATTATCCGGGATGATCTCTTCATTGCGGTTGATGTATTTCGCCAGTGCGTACACCTGCATTTTGTAAACATCTCCCAATACGCTCAACCCTCCCGCCATATCCCCGTACAAAGTTCCATACCCCGTTGCAAGTTCACTTTTATTGGACGTGTTCAACAGTATGTATCCGAATTTATTAGCAATAGCCATCAGGATGTTACCGCGGGTCCTGCTTTGAATATTCTCTTCAGCAAGACTGAAAGGCAGATCCTTAAATACAGGTTTCAAGGCAGTAAGAAATGCATCATACACATCTTTGATAGGAATGATCTCATATGGATTGCCCAGTTTCCTGCTCAGGGCCTCGGCATCAGAAACTGAATGAGAAGTGGAATACATGGATGGCATCAATACTGCCATCACATTCTCTTTTCCCAACGCTTCGCAGGCAATAGCGAGAGTCACCGCGCTGTCGATCCCGCCACTGCTGCCTAAGATGGCTTTCTTGAAGCCCATCTTGGCGAAATAATCTTTGATACCCATCACCAATGCCTGGTAGATCTGTGCGATGTTGTTCTCGCGCGTCAGGTATTCGATCACTTTATCGGGATCGCTCATCTTCCCCACACGCATATCTTTATCAAACACTTCAAGATGGATGGAACGATCCACATCAGCAGAAGATGATTGATGGTCGATGACCAGATCTGCCAGGTAATAGTCTTCATCAAAATATTTCATCTCCTTCACCAGTTCACCATTGGCCTTATACACCAGGCTGCCCCCGTCAAACACTATCTCCGTCTGGGATCCAACAGCATTGCAATACACTATGGGAAGATGATATTTCTTTACATTCTGCCTGATCACTTCTTTACGGTCTTCATCGTGATCATAATCAAACGGAGAAGCGGAGATATTGATCATCAGCGCAGGATGCTGACCGATCAGCATATCCATGGGACAGATCCGGTAGAGGGGGTTATCACCCAGGTTCCAGATGTCTTCACAGATCGTGAGCGCTATATTGACTCCTTTGAACGGTACCACCTGCCATTCAAACCCAGGCTCGAAATACCTGTATTCATCAAACACATCATAAGTGGGGAGCAGCGTCTTATGCACCACCGCTTTCACTTCTTTCTCATATAATAACCAGGCCGCATTGAACAGGTCCTTACCTGCTGCTTTGGGATTTCTCTGCGGCGCACCAACGATCACTCCAATTGTATCTGCATGCGCTTTGATCTCATCAATCGCCTGGTAGCACTTATCTATAAAGTCTGAAAACTCAAGGAAGTCGCGCGGGGGGTAACCGCAGATGCTTAATTCAGAAAACACCACCAGCTCGGCCCCTGCTGCCTTGGCCTCCTGAATGGCACCGATGATCTTTTTGGTATTCTCTTCAAAGTTACCAATATGATAATTCTGCTGCGCCAGGTAGATCTTCATCGGGCAAAGTTCACGAATTGTTTCCTAAAATTCGTTATCCTTGCAATCCATATCCGCAATATGAGACCTATACTTGTAATCACCGTTTTCTTTCTCTTTGCCTTATCCTGCAAAAATGCCGACCGCAGCCCTGACGTTTCCGGTATTAAGATCAATCTCCAGGTCCAGCGTTTTGAACAGGACCTGTTTGCCATAGATACCACCAACATGGCTGCCTCCATCCAGAACCTGCAGCAGAAATACCCTCAGTTCCTGGTTGATTTCATGGCCAATATACTTGGTGTACCGCCCGGCGATCCTCAGGCAGGACTGATCCTGAAAAAATTCATTACTGATTTCAGACCGCTGAAAGAAACTGCAGACAAAAAAATCACCAACATCACCGCCATTGCCAGGGACGTGGAGCAGATGGAAAAATATGTGAAACATTATTTTCCGCAATACCAGCTGCCCTCGAAGCTGATCACATTTATCGGCCCCATGGATGCTTTTTATGAAGCCTCGCTTGGCTGGTCGGGCGACATCATTACCAGTTCAGGACTTGGCGTAGGACTTCAAATGCACCTGGGTGGAACCTCTCCTTTTTACATGCAGGATGGTGGGCAGGGTTACCCTGAATACATATCACGCAGGTTTGAACCGGAATATATCGTGGTCAACTGTGCGAAGAATATTATTGATGATATTTACCCGGATCAGTCGCGCAGCAAGGCCCTGGTGGACCAGATGGTGGATAAGGGCAAGCGGTTGTATATA
>JAHEFC010000580.1 GCA_024640385.1 Sphingobacteriales bacterium | reverse complement strand
TTTCTCGGTGGTGGCGAGAATGAAAATAGCATAGGGAGGGGGCTCTTCCAGGGTCTTCAGGAAAGCGTTGAATGCCGAGGTACTCAGCATATGAACCTCGTCAATAATATAGACCTTGTATTTACCGGCCTGGGGTGCAAATCTCACCTGGTCCGTCAGGTTACGGATATCTTCCACGGAGTTGTTGCTGGCCGCGTCCAGCTCATGAATATTCAGGGAACTGCCGTTATTGAAGGAAACGCAGGAAACACATTCATTGCAGGCTTCACCATCAGGCTGGAGGTTTTCGCAGTTGATTGTTTTAGCAAGAATACGGGCACAGGTTGTTTTTCCCACGCCACGAGGTCCGCAGAACAGGAAGGCATGTGCCAGCTGGTTATTGCGGATGGCATTTTTTAATGTAGTGGTGATATGGGACTGCCCCACCACGGTAGAAAAATTCTGGGGCCTGTACTTACGCGCCGAAACGATAAACTTCTCCATAAACTAAGGGGCAAGTTAATCAATTCCGGATTCCGGATTTCGAATTCCGGATTGGGAAAAATCTCATCATTCGGTTATATTTAGAATCCATAATCCGGAATCCGCAATCCGGAATCCGGAATAAAATTTTCTCATGGCAGATTTTATATTATCCCTCGACCAGGGCACAACATCTTCCCGCGCTATCGTTTTCGACCACGCCGGAAAGATCGTGAGTATGGCCCAGAAAGAATTCAGACAGATATTCCCCCAGCCGGGCTGGGTGGAACATGATGCTACCGAGATCTGGAGCACCCAGTTGGGCGTGGCTGCAGAAGCCATTTCCAAGGCCGGGCTTACTGTAAAAGATATTGCCGGCATTGGGATCACGAACCAGCGGGAGACCACCGTAGTCTGGGACCGAACTTCGGGCAAACCCATTTATAATGCGATCGTGTGGCAAGACAGAAGAACGGCCGCTTATTGCGACGAACTGAAAGCAAGAGGTCTGGAATCGAAGATCCGGGAGAAAACGGGCCTGGTGATCGACGCTTATTTTTCTGCCACCAAGATCAAATGGATTCTGGACAATGTGGAAGGGGCCAGGAAGATGGCCGATGAAGGTAAGCTTGCATTTGGGACGGTAGACTCCTGGCTGTTATGGAATCTGACCCGGGGCCAGGTGCATGCCACAGATGTGTCAAACGCTTCACGGACCATGCTGGTCAATCTTCAAACCCAGGACTGGGATGATGAGCTATTGGAGATCTTCGATATACCCCGGCTGATCCTGCCTTTCGTGAAGTCGAGCAGCGAAGTGTACGGTATCACGCAGAATATTTTGACGGCTGCGAATATTCCGATCGCCGGTATCGCGGGCGACCAACAGGCTGCATTGTTCGGCCAGTTATGCAATGCACCCGGTATGGTGAAGAATACCTACGGCACTGGATGTTTCATGTTGATGAACACCGGCACTGCACCGGTGATATCCAAAAACAATCTTTTAACCACTATTGCCTGGAGGATCAATGGCCAAACTACCTATGCCCTGGAAGGGTCCGTATTTATTGCAGGTGCTATCGTGCAGTGGCTGAGGGATGGACTGAAGATCATTCAGCATTCATCGCAAATAGAATCACTGGCCCGTTGTGTGCCTGACAGTGAAGGCGTATACGTTGTGCCTGCATTTGCGGGACTCGGCGCTCCTTATTGGGAACAGCATGCGCGGGGTACCATTGTAGGGCTCACCCGGGGTAGTAATACATCTCATATTGCGCGTGCTGCCCTGGACAGTATTGCTTTCCAGACCCGTGATGTGCTCAAAGCTATGGAGGCAGATTCGGGTATCCCTATCCGTGAGTTAAGGGTGGATGGAGGTGCAACAGTGAACAACCTGCTCATGCAATTTCAGAGTGATATACTTGAAGTGAATGTGGTGAGGCCGGAAATCATTGAAACCACCGCACTGGGTGCGGCCTACCTGGCTGGTCTGGCAGTAGGGTTCTGGAAATCTGCTGATGAAATAAAAAACTATTGGGTAGCAGATAAAACCTATACGCCGGCCATGGCATCGGCAGACAGAGACAGACTGGTC
>JAHEFC010000301.1 GCA_024640385.1 Sphingobacteriales bacterium | reverse complement strand
GTTTTTGATCTGTGTGGGCGTGGGCTGCCGGCCCTTCAGATTGGAAACTCCATTTTGCTCCCTCGGGTTACTCAGATAAAAACCCTGAAGATATCCTTTCAGAACCCTGTTGAATTTGTAGAATGCAGTCAGCTCCGCTGTTATTCCAGTACCTCCATCTCCCAACTGGATGGCCGGATCTACTGGTGCCAGAACTTTTACTGAATCATTTCTTACAAAATAATCTTCGTAAGCATAATCTCCTGTTGGCAACTTTATCCCAAAGCCAAGCTGAATATTTCCTTTTTGATTTGATGCGGGATCCAGCAACCATTTATAAACCGAGAAACGGATATCTCCCAGCCCAAACGAACTGGTTGTATACCTGGGGAGCGTTTTTGGCCCTTTATGATCTGCCCCATTATTACGTGAATTTGCAGATATGGGAATTATCACACTGATCGACCACCCTTTGCCAAGTAAGTACAGCAAAGAAACATTCAAAGTATAAATACGATTGGTAACCAGGGTATCCGTGATGTACTTGTCTCCTACGTAGGTATCAGATGCCTCAAAATACCGGTTAGTAACATTTAATATAAGCTTATCTCCAGGCTGTACATTTTCCAATAACAGATCCGGATTTAAACCAGCGAGGCTGCGTACCGATACACATCCCTGGGACCATACCCAAATTGTCGGGATCACAATCAACAGCAGCATGAAAAGGATGTTCTTCATAAAATCCATTTATTGTTATTAAACAAAAAGCATGAATTACAACAGGACCCGATTCAGTTCAGGATGAATTAAGCAACCTGTTTACATTATGCTTATACATCCTGCCGATCGGGATCGTCTTCCTTGATATTTCAATCATGTCAGCATTAAATGAATCTATCTTACTGACAGAAACAATAAAAGAACGGTGAATTCGAAGAAACCCCTCCGATGGCAGCATTTCTTCGAGAGATGCGAGCTGGTGTTTGGTAACGATTACTTTGGTGGACGTATAGATCTTTATGTAATCCCTGAAACCTTCAATGTATAAGATATCACTGAACAGGATCTTTACCATTTTCCGGTCAGAGCGGAAATAAAGAAAGGACTGCACGGGTTCTTTCAAGTGTTCTGCCTTGTTTACCTCAGCATATTTACTTTGAAGGTCCAGCTCTAATACTTTATTGACCGATTTCAAAAACCTGTCGAAACTGACCGGTTTCAGCAGAAAATCCACTGCATCCAGTTCAAATCCCTCTACGGCATATTTCCTATACGCAGTGGTAAAAATTACTTTTGGGGGATTCTTCAATGTCCGGATAAAATTAGTACCCAGAATATGCGGCATCTGAATGTCCAGGAATAACAGATCAACAGTATTTGACTGTAAAAACGAAAGGGCCTCCACTGCGTTTCTACAGGATCCTGTTAACTCCAGTGCATCAACGCCCTGGATATGTCTATGAAGAATATCCATTGCAGGCTGCTCATCTTCTATGATGAGGCATCTGATTTTTTTATGTATTGGCATAGCTGTAGTTTGGCCCCTGTGCATAAAAATCTTTCTCCCGGTCACTTTCAACGAATGCAGATCTTTTAATCAGGGATATTTTTAATAACGACACGTTTATTTCCTCCTCCTTATACAATTTCAGTTCATGATTTCCAGGATACAGCAACTGAAGCCTTTTCTTTACATTTTCAATGTCATCCGGCAGTTCCCCATGTTCATCATGGTCAATAGCTACCCCGTTCATCATTTTCATGATAAGTACATCGTCTTCTATGCTCAGTACCAGGTTTATCCAGGCTTGTTCTTTTACAGTTTTGCATAGCCTGAAGCTGTTTTCTATAAATGGAAATGAGGGGTGCAATGGTTTTATTATCGGTATTTCCCGTTATTGCAATTTCCATCTCCAGGGTCCTGTCGAACCGCATCTTCTCCATGGTCATATATTCCTTCATCATTGTCAACTCCTTTCCAAGAGCCACTTCTGCTTCATCGCATTCGTATAAGAGATAACTCAGAAGATCTGAAAACTTCAGTAAAAGCTCATTTGCCAGGGACGACCTGGCCATAGCATACTTATACACATGATCCAGTGAGCCAAATAAAAATTCCGGGTGTGCCTGTGCCCTCAGCAGCTTCAGGTCTGTAATAAACTTTTCATTCAAGATCCTTCCTTCTTCCTTTTGCTTAAGATACCATTGCTTGGCCAATACAATAACCGATGCCGTTGCGATGATCTTCAACGCTGTCAACATAACAGAATTAATGCTGATCCACCAGAATGTGTTCTTAGTTGCTGCCAGCTTATCGCAGTATAAAGGATCTATATAAGTAAATATCCTGGTATGAATAAAAAATCCTGTGCCCAGCAGGAAAACAACCAGTAATAATACATCTGCGGTAACTACAAAATAATTCCGCTTAACAAGGACATGAGGAAGTAACACATAAATGAAAAAATAACAGGCGATCATATGAACAACAAGGAGAACAAATGTTTCCGCCAAGTGAATAAGGCCAAATTCATCGTATTCGATCTTCTGCTGCCCCACCTGCATATAATAATGATAAGTACCTGCGAAATATATCCACCATACCAACCAGAATACGAGGTGCCTGAAGATCCGGACACCATGCCTTTCTGAAAAAATAAAGTCATGCCAATTCATGTACTTCTGGTTCATGTAAGACGGTATTTTCATGGTATTGCCCGTCCGAGGAATGCAATGCCACTTTCATATAGACTTCAAAATCCATTTCATTTTCAGTGATCATAAGGGAGTGTGCCCGAGGATAAAGGAGTTGCAGTCTTTTCTTCACATTGGCGAGCCCTATGCCCTTCTTGCTCTGCAACCCATTGACAAACGGAGGTTTATTATTGGACAGGCTGAATTCAAGAAAATGATCCCTGATATTAATATCAAGCCTCACCCATGGGTGGGCAAGCATTCGACTGGTACCATGCTTAAAACTGTTTTCAACAAATGGAATAAGAAGCAATGGACTAACAAATTGACCCCTGGCATGCCCATCGATATGCAGGCTCAGATTCAGCCGGTCCCCATAACGGATCTGCTCCAGGGAAATATAATCCCGTATCATTGCCAGCTCCTTTTCCAATAAAACAAGTGGTTGCCTGCAGTCATTTAGGATATACCGCAATAAGCCTGAAAGCTTCAGGATCATCTCAGGAGCCCGATCAGAATCATTCAGAAAAAACGAATAGATATTATTAAGCGTATTAAATAAAAAATGAGGATGGACCTGGGCTTTTAAAAGTTGCAGCTCAGCTTTGATCTTTTCGCGAGCCAACTGCTCAGTTTCTTTTTGCTTAATATACCACCGCTTGCAGAGTTTGACTGACAATGCAAAGCCAATTACCGCAGGATAATTGAAAACGATCTGCCTGATCCAGATCAGCCCTATATAGTCAAAGCCAGGCATCTTTTCAAAAAAACCCATTCGGGTACTGATTGAAAATGTGAGCATAAAATTCAGATAATTAATGCAGGCGATGGCGAGCACAAAAAGACACAACAAAGCAGTAAGCACTAACCGGTTGATTTTTCTTGAAATATATCCCGGTAAAAAAATATAAAGAATCCCATAGACCAGTGCCATATGCACTACCGTCATCAACACACTGTTCATCAGAATGCGAAAAATGGAAACACTTACTCCAAACTTTCTGATCTGGGGCAATGGACCATCGAAGTTCCAGGCAGGCACCCAGTAAGTAGGAATTAAAAATGTGACAGCAAAGTACAAGCACCAGACAGTCCAAAATACGAGATGACGCCGAACACGGTGTTTACGTTGACCAGAAAATATGAAATCATACAATTTCATTATTGCACTTACTTCTCTAAAATAATAAATCAGAACTACTAAGTGAAGCCGGCAGAGAATATTTAGGCAGATGCATTCTCTTTTTCTGCCAATGCCGTTTGTCGTCGATAAGTGGCAGCCATTGCTTGAACAATGTTGTCTGCAATCCTGCTGCTGCCCACAGTAGAAATAAGAAAAATACCCTGCAAGACTTGGATAGATTTGGAAGCTGAATAATTGATCAACACTAAAATTTTAATTATGACAACGAATTGCTTTTCAAAAGAAAAAAATATCAACCGGCTATTGATATGGATCATATCCGCATCATTCCTGCATTTTGGCTGCACCCGTGAAATTGCAGATCCGGTTAATGGACAAATTACTACAAATGCCCGTTTCGCTAATCAGGGAGTTGCCAGAGGAAATGTGAGCCCTGAAATGGTCTTAAGGTGGAATGAGGCAGCCACTTATGTGGTTTTAAGAACCGGGCAATTGCAGCCAACGCCACGCATTCCGCCTTTCCGGGAAAGTCATTATTATGCCATGGTAAATATTGCCGTGCATGACGCATTGAATAATATCATTCCGAAATACGAAAGTTATGCATTGCATGCACGGGATATGGACGCAGATCCTGATGCCGCAGTGGCAAAAGCAGCGCACGACGTTATCAGCTTTTTCTTTGGCAAATTAAACCCACCTGCGAACGTCACACCCCAGGAAGTTCAGGATGCCATTCACAATCTCCTTACGCAAAGTTTAAACTCAATTCCTGATGGAGAAGCTAAAACAAAAGGCATTGCACTTGGAGCTGCTGCAGCAGAAGCAATTATTCATAACCGGAATAATGACGGCAGTGCCAACGCAATATTTCCCATTACGCAGGGAACCCTGCCGGGAGAATACCGGTCAACACCACCATTTAACCTGTCAGGGTTTTACGACTCCCCAGGCTGGGGCGACCTAAAAACATTTGGCATATTGAACAGCACTCAATTCATTGTTCCACCTCCATACTCGTTAAATAGTCCTGAATATACAACCGACTATAATGAAGTGAAGCGCCTGGGATGTTCTACCTGCACCGGCGCAGGCGGTCGTACAGTTGAGCAGGAAAAAATTGCAAAGTTCTGGGTGGAAAGCTCAGCCTTCGGATGGAACAAAGCAGCTAAAGCCATCATTGCACAGCGAAATCTGGATGCATGGAAAACAGCCCGCCTATTTGCGTTATTACAGATTAGCATTGCTGATGCATATATTGCCTGTCTTAAAGCGAAAATGATCCACTTCTTCTGGAGACCTTTTACAGCGATTCAACTCGGGGACGAAGACGGGAACCCAAACACAGCAGGGGATCCAACCTGGCAGGTGCTGTGGTTTCCCATCCCTCCCATCACTGACCACCCTTCTGCCCATGCAGCTGCAGGAGGTGCCGCAGCCGAGCTGTTAAAGTCATTCTTCGATAACGATGACCTCAACTTCTCTT
>JAHEFC010000300.1:3301-5307 GCA_024640385.1 Sphingobacteriales bacterium | reverse complement strand
CTCCCCTAAAGTTCATCGAAATAAATCAACTTTCCAAGCGATTCCCTAACCTGAACCCGGTAAAACCGGATATTTGCGGATGCGGGAAAAAGAATCTCTCAAAGATTTTTTCGACAAAAAGGTGTTTTCATACGGTAATAAGTCTTTCATTGTCAACGATCCCGTATGTATACCCCATCTTTTTACAAAAAAGCAGGATATAGAAATAGCAGCATTTTTTGCAGCCATTTTTGCCTGGGGAAACCGCACTACCATTATCAATAAGTCGCGTGAACTCATGCAGGGTATGGATATGAGCCCTCACCAGTTTTGTCTTGACCCCTCTCCCTCCGGCCTGAAACGGCTTAAAGATTTCAAACACAGGACTTTCAACGCCGATGACCTTTATTATTTCATCAGTTTTTTTCAGCATCATTATCAAAAGCATAACAGTCTTGAAACCGCATTTACATCTTCCATGGATAAGAATGATGAGAACATAGAAAAAGGGCTTGTTGGTTTCCGGCAATATTTTTTTTCTTTAGAGCACCTGAAAAGAACCGAGAAGCATGTTTCCTCTCCGCTGCAAAATTCCGCCTGCAAACGGATCAATATGTTTTTAAGATGGATGGTAAGAAAAGATGCGGTAGACTTTGGCATCTGGAAGAAGATAAGGCCCTCGCAGCTGGTTTGCCCGCTTGACCTGCATGTATCCAGGGTAGCTAAAAGATTCGGACTAATATCCAGGCCCAATGCAGACTGGCAGTCAGCATTGGAGCTCACTGAAAACCTGAAGAAGATGGACCCTGATGATCCCGTTAAATATGATTTTGCTCTGTTTTCTCTCGGAGTCAATGAGAAATACTAGGCGAGAGGCGTAAGGCGAGAGGCGAGACTTTCTTGAATTTTCTCTCGCCTTATACCTCTCTCCTTTCGCCTCTCGCCTTTCGCCTGTCGCCTCTCGCCTCTCGCCTGTCGCCTCTCGCCTCTCACCTTACGCCTCTCGCCTGAAATACTCCAGCGTCTCCGGATTCTTCATCGTGTCCTTACTCGCCGCGAGCTCAACAGGTGTTCCCATCAATATCTTCTTCACAGGCGTTTCCATTTTTTTGCCGCTGATCGTATACGGTATACCCGGAACGGCTATGATCTCGTCTGGCACATGACGGGGACTGTATTGCTCGCGCAACTGCTTTTTGATCTTTCCCCTGATCTCATCGTTCAACTCAAAACCAGGATTCATCACCACAAATAAGGGCATATAATACTGGCCACCTTCCCGCTCCACACAAACCACCAGGCTGTCCTGCACCTCGGGAACTGAATCCACAGCACTGTACACCTCACTGGTGCCTATCCTCACGCCATCGCGGTTCAGCGTTGCGTCTGAACGGCCATAAATGATCACCGTTTCTCTTTCTGTGATCTCGATCCAGTCACCATGCCGCCAAACCCCTGGATAATATCCAAAATAGCTGTTCTGATATCTTTCATTTCCCGGATCATTCCAGAAATATACAGGCATGCTGGGCATGGGTTCAAGGATCACCATCTCCCCTAACTCTCCCCTTACAGGCATGCCAGCTTCATTGAACGACTCCAGGTAACATCCCAGCAACCGGCACTGGATCTCTCCCGCATAAACCGGAAGATGGGGACAGCCGCCTACAAATCCACTGCAGATATCCGTACCGCCGGAAAAAGAGATCAGCCATACATCTTTCTTCACATGACCATAGATCCATTCAAAAGCTTCCGGCGGTAATGGTGAACCCGTTGAACCTATGGTCCGGAGTGCAGGAAATATGCTATCACGGCAATGCATACCCGCTTTCATACAGGCAATGAAAAAAGCAGCACCGCCTCCAAAATGATGTATGCCTTCTTCTGCTGCGTAATTCCACATTACTTCAAGTCCGGGATGGCCTGCAGATCCATCATACAACATCAGTGTAGCACCTGCCAGCATGGAAGCCACGGAAAAATTCCACATCATCCATCCGGTAGTTGAATACCAGAAGAATTTT
>JAHEFC010000300.1:0-3291 GCA_024640385.1 Sphingobacteriales bacterium | reverse complement strand
TGCGTAATGGCCTTTGGCTTGCCGGTTGTGCCGGATGAATAAAGTATCCATAATGGATGATCGAATGGAAGTGGCTCAAAACAGAGAGGACCATGCTCCCATTGCAGAACATCGGACCATGCCGTGGTATCCGCCATCGATGCCGTGCTGTCAGCATAAGGAAGGAATACAACATGGCTCAAGGTGGGCAGCGAACCGCGCAGTGAATCCCATGCATCTGTTTTAGAGTACAGCTTACCGTTATATACGTATCCGTCGGTGGCAAAAAGCACCTTGGGCTCGATCTGTAAAAACCTGTCAAGGATAGAAGGATTACCGAAATCAGGTGAACAACTGCTCCAGACTGCTCCTATGGATTGAACAGCAAGAAATGCAATGACCGTTTCGGGAATGTTGGGCATCACGGACACCACCCTGTCTCCTTTCTCCACACCATGATCTTTCAACCATGCCGCCAGAGATGCTACTGAATTTTCCAGCTCAGACCAGCTGACCCTCCTGGACATGCCTGATTCATTCCTGAAAACAATGGCATCATACTCATCACTGGCATTCCTGAAAATATTTTCAGCATAATTCACGGAAACGCCCGGAAACCATTTGGTACCGATCATACCCTCTTTCTTTTCAATAACAGTTAATGGTTCCCCATAGACAACCATGCCCGAATAATCCAGGAAGCTCTCCCAGAATTCAGCCGGGTTTTGCACGCTCCAATGCCAGAGATCGTTATAATCACCGAATACCAGCGATCTCCTTTTTTTCAGCCATTTCATATACTGCGTCAGCCAGCATTTTTCCACCAGGTCCTTGCCGGGACGCCAAACTGGTTCCAGATTTGTTTTCATATCCTGTTAAAAGGTAAATTTATAGAGAATGTTTTCTGAAAACCCCAATATAATCGCCGATATCAATAATGAGTGGGGGCTTTCTGTGCTTCCGGCCGTTACCGAACAACAGCTGGCTTCGGTATTGGCACAACGGATCAATGAACTGATCAAAAATGATATGACCCGCCTCATCTCGATCCTGTACAGGATCGATGTTGATGAAAGAAAGATCCGGCAGATGTTACAGGAGAATAAAGGAACCGATGCGGGGCTGATCATTGCCTACCTGGTGATCGATCGCCAGAAACAGAAAATAAAAACCCGCAATATGTTCAATACGCGGGTTGATGATATAGATGAAGAAGAGAAATGGTGACTACATGGTCTCTTCCCAGATATTAAAATCTGTAGTGCCGTTCCGCCTGATCAGGATGAAATGATTTTTCAATGCAGTCAGCAGCGGCATCCTGCGGTAAGGTAAATTATAAGTAGCTGCATATTGTTCCAGTTTCTTCGTGATCTCGGGATAGTACACATGGTTTACATTCGGGAACAGGTGATGCACCACGTGATAATTGAAACATCCCATAAAGAAACGGGTGAACCAGTTGTCTTCCTGCACATCATTTGTGGTCAGCAGCATGTGCATGAACCAGTTTTCCGGCAGGGTGTTCTTTTCGTCGGGAAGAGGAAATTCTGATTCAGTATTTGCATGTGGCGGAAGCAGGACTGACAATGCAAAAATACTTGCAGTAAACACCATCAGCACAAAACCACCTATAGCCTGACCCCAGCTGATACCCAGCACCAGCTTGGGAAAGAAGATCATATAGAAAAAGAAAAATGCCTTGAAGAAAAACAATTTCACATATTCGATGGTAGGAATCTCGATGAGTTTCCTTACTGTTTTCTTCTTATTGAAAAAATCTTTAAAATCCCTAACCACCAGCCAGTTGAACAGGAACAAAGGATAGAGGAAAGGCATATAGATATGCTGGTATTTGTGATATTTCGAATAACCACCGTTAGGGAATACCCTGAAAATATCACTCTGTTCAATATCTGTATCCCACCCGTTCACATTCGGATAATTATGATGGAACCGGATATGTCTTAATCTCCAGATAAAACTGTTCGCGCCCATGAGGTCAAACAGGTGTACGTAATTATCGTTCCATTTCTTGCTCTCAAATATGGTACCATGAACAGCATCATGGATGATGTTGGCAAAAATGATCACCAGCATCAGCCCCAATCCAAAATAGCAACCGTAATATATATATGGATTATTCCCGCCGAAGACCATGGCAGTTGCCCAGATCGCCAGGTACATGAATGGGAATAAGATCGCTTTGAATTTGATCTCCCATTTACGCTCGGGTTCCAGAGTCCGGACAATGTCTTTGACATCTGCCCGCAGTTGCTGGAATACCAACTCATTGGTTCCTTTAGGGAACTGCGGTCTCTTTGTGCGTACAGTTGTTTCCATCATGCTATCCTTTATATCTTCTTTCAATCAATCACTTCCCGTTTTGGCTGCAAAATTACGCCGTTTACCGGTTTATAATAGACCGTATAACAATCTATTTGCTGCAAGGTTTAACCGTTAAAGCAGGTCGTTTGTTCTGGAATACAACACAACTCATTGTTTATCAACTAAATACACACAAACCTTATGCCATTTTGGTGAAAAGACCAGGGCAGTTCACGGCATTTATATTTTGATTCTTCCAGAGCATTTACCTTCACCATATGAAACTGGTTTCTTATCTGAAAAACGGGCACGATCAGCTGGCCGTACTTTACGAGAATTACTTATATGATATGGAAACCCTGCACCCTGACATGCCGGGCACCATGTCCATGTTCCTCAATTACTGGGAAGACTCATACCCTGCGGCATTGGCCGGCGAAGAAGCCATAAGGAACGGAAGGATCAGTCATGTGAGGGCAACTCCCCTGGAAGATGCCGTACTCTTGTCTCCTGTACCCTCTCCTACAAGCTGCCGCGACGGCTATGCATTCAGGCAACATGTTGAGGCCGCCAGGCGAAACCGCGGCGTTCCCATAATCCCCGAATTTGACCAGTTCCCCATCTTCTATTTCACAAATCACCTCACCGTACAGGGACCCGGAGAAGTGGTTTGCATGCCGGATCATCTTGAAAAACTGGATTTTGAACTGGAGGTAGCCATTGTGATCTGCAAACAGGGAAGAAATATCAGGGCTGAGGAAGCAGACCAATATATCGGCGGGCTCATGATCATGAACGACTTTTCAGCAAGAAGGTTACAGATGGAAGAAATGCTGCTCAATCTTGGTCCTGCTAAAGGGAAAGACTTCGCCACGGCACTGGGACCCTGGCTGGTGACCCTCGATGAACTTGAAGCTTTTGAGATCCCGGCCAAACAAGGACATACGGGTAAATCCTGGAACCTGAATATGAGCTGCCGGGTGAATG
>JAHEFC010000299.1:2318-5310 GCA_024640385.1 Sphingobacteriales bacterium | reverse complement strand
ATGCTTTCCATCGCCTATCTGCCTGCGGCTTTGGGAGGACTGATCATGATCTTCAACGGCAGATATTGGATGGGTGCAGCTTTCACGGCTTTGTTTTCATCCATCCTGGTTTACCAGAACCACTACCAGATCGTCTATTATTTCGCCATTATCATAGCGTTCATGACCGTTGCCTATATCATACAATGGGTAAAGGAAAAGAACTACAAACACATGGTGACCGCTTTTGGCTTCGCATTGGTTGCCGGTCTGGTGGGCATTATGACCAACGCCATGATGCTGATGACCACCTACGACTATTCCAAAGCAACAATAAGGGGTGGACAGGCTTCATTGAATATCAACGACAGCCTTAACCAGACCAAGGCAAGCAAGGGTGGCCTTGACACGGGATATGCATTTCTATATGGCAGTTATGGCAGGGCTGAAACCATGACCCTGCTGATACCAGACATGTACGGCGGAAATTCAAGGCCACTGGGCGAAGATTCCAAACTGGTGGAATACATGAACGAAAAAGGATTCCCTCCCCAGTTCGCGAATCAACTGTATTCTTCTTTCCCGTCTTACTGGGGCAATCAGCCCGGGCATTCAGGACCGGTCTACCTGGGTGCACTGATCTGCTTCCTATTTGTGTTTTCCATGCTTTATGTAAAAAGCAATCATAAGTGGTGGCTGTTTGCAGTCACTGTGCTGGCCATTTTGATGTCGTGGGGCAAGAACCTCGCAGGCTTCAACACATTCCTGTTCGAACATCTTCCTTATTATAATAAGTTCAGGGCCCCGGCCATGATCCTCATCATTCCACAGCTCAGCTTCTCCCTCCTGGCTGTACTTGGATTGCAGCAGGCCCTGTATGGCGATGACAGGAAAGAAGATATTTTAAAGAAACTCAAACAAGCCGGAATGGTCATGGCCGGTATATTCGCGGTGGCATTGCTGATGTATTTCGGATTCGATTACATGAACGACCGCGACAGGTATATCCAGCAACAGCTTTCACAGATGATGACCGATCAGCCTGGGGTGGCCAGGGAAATTGTACAGGCTGCGGCCGACAGCAGGAAGGGAATATTCGCTTCTGATCTGCTTCGCTCATTCTTTTTTGCTTCCGCGGCCTTCCTCATGCTTTTCCTTTATGCAAAAAATAAATTGAAAGCACAGCATGCCGTGATCGCATTGCTGTTACTGACCGCTTTCGATATCCTGCCGGTAGGTAAAAGATATTTATCGAACGACAACTTCCTGGAACCTGAAGAGAACGATGCCGTATTCACTCCAACTGCAGCTGACCAGCAGATCATGCAGGACAAAGACCCGAGCTACAGGGTATTCAATCTCACCCAGGATGTTTTCAATGATGCCATCACATCTTACCATCACCGGTCAATTGGTGGTTACCATGCTGCCAAGCTCAGCCTTTACCAGGACCTGATCGAAAACCAGCTCGCCAAACAGCCGATGAATATGCAGGTGCTGAACATGCTGAACACCAAATACGTGATCGTCCCGGATTCTTCCGGCCAGCCCGTTGCTCAACTGAATGGCGGCGCACTGGGCAGTGCATGGCTTGTAAAAAATATACTATTTGTTCCCAATGCGGCGGCAGAAATGAAAGCCCTCAATAATTTCAACGCAGCGGATGAAGCTGTGGTGCAGGAATCATTCAAGGCTTCCATTCCCAACCTGCCTGTATATGATTCCACCGCCAGCATCAAACTGGAAAAGAACGATCACGATATTCTGAACTATACATTCAACGCCCGCTCCAACCAGTTTGTCGTATTCAGTGAAGTCTATTACGATCGGGGCTGGAAAGCGTTTATCGATGGTAAGGAAGTGCCCATCATCAAAACGAATTACGTGCTCCGGGGGCTATCGGTTCCTGCCGGTGCCCATAAAATAGAATTCAGGTTTGAACCGGCCTCCTATACCATGGGTACACGCATTACCAGTATCAGCCAGATCATACTGGTGCTGTTATTTATTGTGGCCCTGTACATGGAATACCGCAGAAGGAAAACTGCGGCCTGAATATGGCCAGTATATTAAGCCTGGTATGGTATAAAATTCTTCCTGCCAGATTTGGTGGTCAGAAAGGCATAGCAGGGTTCACGCAACACCTTGGCATATATCAAAGCATGTACTGCCTTTGTTCCCGGAACAACCAGGCTTCCGGTACAGAATCCTTTGAAGTGATCAACGAGCTCCCGAAATCCAAATGGCAGTTCGTAAACCCATCAGTTTACAATAAGATCAATTCAGTGATCCATGAATATAAGATTACCCACCTGATTTTGGAACACTGCTACCATGGCCTATATGGAATCCGGCTGGCCAGGAAACTGAAACTGAAACTCATTGTACATTCCCATAATATCGAATACGACCGCTTCAGGGAAATGGGAAAATGGTGGTGGCCCCTGCTCTACCGGCTTGAAAAAACTACCCATCGTGCTGCAGATCTTTCTTTGTTCAAAACTGAGGCTGACCAGTCCACGGCCATCAGAAAATTCGGACTTGATCCGGGAAAATGCATGATCGTCCCCTATGGAATAGAAAGATCCTCAGAGGCAGCAGTAGAAGAAAAAATGAAATGCAGGCAGGAATTGGGAAGAAGGCATGGGATCAGTAAAGATACCAGGATCATTCTTTTCAATGGTACCCTTGACTATGAACCCAATGCCATTGCTTTAAAACATATCGTAAACCAGATCATTCCTGCATTGGAGAAAAAGACCAATATACCATTCCTGGTGTTGGTCACGGGGCGGATCATTTACAGGGAATATGAATACCTGAGAAAACTTTCCCATCACCGGTACCTTTATGCTGGCTTAGTGGAAGATGTCGATACCTATTTCACAGGTGCTGACATTTTCATCAACCCTCTGATCCGTGGAGGAGGAGTGAAAGTCAAACTGGTAGAGGCGCTATCATTCGGACTTCCGGTGATATCTTATGTTTCCGGCGCGCATGGCATGGATATGAC
>JAHEFC010000299.1:0-2308 GCA_024640385.1 Sphingobacteriales bacterium | reverse complement strand
GATATGACAACCACCGGGAAAAAACTTTCAGTAGTTGAAGATGGCGATACAGAAGCCTTTGCAGACGCCGTAGTTCAAAGCTGGAACAGTAAAGAACACCTGCCCAGGGAGTTCTTTACACAGTACTCCTGGAATGCCATTGCAAGCGAAGTATCAAAAAGGATCAGTCAGCTCTGAGCATAATTTTTTATTTTGCAGGATGTCTACACCAAGGATCAGTGTGATCATGCCGGTATTCAATACAGCCCCTTATCTTGGTGAGGCTCTAAACAGTGTACTCTCCCAGAGTTTAACGGATTTTGAACTGATCATCGTTAATGATGGCTCCACTGATGATTCCGAAACCGTGATCAAAAGCTTTCACGACATGCGGATCATATACCTTAGAAATGAAAAGAATATGGGACTGGTTTACACGCTAAACCGCGCAGTTGATCAAGCCAGGGGAGAATGGATCGCCAGGATGGATGGCGACGATATCTGTATGCCTACGCGATTTGCAGAACAGCTCTTATATATCGCGCTCCATCCTGAGGTGGATGTACTGGCAAGCCGGGTGCAGCTGATTGACGAATCGGGACATGACACAACCAATTGGCGTGATGATATGACGGCAGTTAGTCCGGAACAGATCAAAGACCACCTGGCAGTAGATAACTGCATCGCCCATCCATCAGTCATGATCAGAACTGATGTACTTAAAACATTCAGGTATCTCCCGGAACAGTCACAGGCCGAGGACTACGATCTCTGGCTAAGACTGGTGGCCACTGGGAAGATCATCCATAAACTGGACAAGATCCTGTTAAAACACCGCATAATCCATTCTTCGTTTACCCGTACACGTCAGCAGAATGTATACGCGAAACTGGCGGAAACTAAATTCCGGTTTGTATCCTATGCGAAGAAAAACGGGATCAGGGGTTCTTTCGTAAGGAAGGTCTATATTAACGCCTGCATGGACAAAGTGTTGTCGTGGCTGAAACCATTAAAACGCGGAATATGGGGTACTGGCTCCTGATCCTGAAAAGAATGCTGGAAGACATCCTGATCTTCCCGTTTGTGTGGTTGGGCCGCAGGAAAGCCATGCAGTTCCCGCTTGATAAAGCATATGATATCTTCTTCTTCTTTCCTTTTCACCATATAGGAGGAGCAGAAAAAGTACATGCGAATGTTGTGAATGCACTGAGAGGGAAAAAAGCCCTGATCATTTTCACACGGCGGTCAAAAGAAGAAGGTTTCCTGTCTGAATTCAAGCATTCCGGGCACCAGATCATGGACATATCAGCACTTACTGACAATAAATTCCGCTACTGGAATAACCTGTACTACCGTGGTATATTCTCCGGATATATCAATGCGCAAAAACAAAAAACAGTTGTTTTCAACGGGCATTCCAACTTCGCTTACAAACTAAGTCCCTGGATCAGGAAGGATATTTCCCAGATCGAACTGATCCATTCTTTCAATAGTTTTTCCTATATCCGGATTCCTTTTATCCCTTTCTATAAGGAAACGGTAATGATCAGCCAGAACCGGATCAATGACCACCTGGAACAATATAAAAAATGGGGCGTCCCCTCCCATTTCACTTCAAGAATAAACTACATCGTCAATGGCATTGAACTGCCGGAGCATAAAGAAGCGAGACATTTTGAAAAAGGCAGATTAAGGATCATGTATGTGGGCAGGGGTACCCCGGAAAAAAGAGTCCGGCTGGCTGCCGTGATCGCATCAGAACTTCGCAAGCTCCAGTTGCCGATCGAGATGTCGTTTGTTGGAGATGTGGCCCATGAATTGAGAGAAGATAATGTGGCCCACGATGTATATTATGGGAATATAGAAGATCAGGGAGTGCTTCATAATCTGTACAAACAAAGAGCCGACATATTGCTAATCACTTCCAGCGAAGAGGGATTCCCTATGGTAGTAGAAGAAGCCATGGCCAGGGGCAGCATTATCATGGCCACACCGGTAGGTGACCTTCCGGTACATGTAAAGCAGGAACTGAATGGATTTCTTTTCAGTGTTGTGGACGATGAAGCCAGGATCATTGAGGAAGCCGGGCAATTTGTAAAACGGCTGCTTCTTGACCCTGAATTGTGCCGGAGCATCTCCCGGAATAATATTGAATATGCATTTGAGAATTTTGGTTTGCTTAATTTTGAGAACCGCTACCGGGAACTCATCGAATCCTGTTTACATTGAAACCACTTGGCTTTGTCATAATTACCTACAACAGACCGGCTGATATGCTGGCCCTGGTAGAAAATATCATTGGTCTTGACCAGGCCGGGGAGTTGTTGGA
>JAHEFC010000298.1 GCA_024640385.1 Sphingobacteriales bacterium | reverse complement strand
GTATTCCCTTAACGGGAGAGTTGGATGCTGCAAACATGGCTTTGGCAACTTCGTCTGCAGGAATGGGTTTAAGGCTGGTATTCTTGCCTTTGAAGGCCCAGGAGAAAAGCGGGGCCAGCGCACCCACGATCACTTCACCGGGACGTTTTTCTGTTTTTCTGCCGATCAGTACTGAGGGGCGCATGATCTGAATTTGTTCAATGGGCTCCTTGCAGACTGCTTCTTCAGTGACTCCTTTTAATTTGAGATAAAAGCTGTTGTTATTATTGGGGTCGGCTTTTGCGGAAGATACCATCACGAAAGAAAAAACGCCAAATTTTGCTGCAGCTTTGGCTGCATTGACATTGATATCATAATCCACTTTACGGTACTCCTCTTCATCCCCTTCTACTTCAGACCGGGTGGTGCCCACTGCACTGAAAACAACCGCTGATCCGGCGATATAAGGTTCGTAAGCCTTAGGATCGGAGAAGTCTATGATGAACTGCTCAAGTTTGGGATTGTGGATATCTGCGGTCTTTCTGACCAATGCAATGATCCTTTCGGTTCCAGGATCGTTGATGAGGATCCTGAGCAGATGACTTCCGATCAGTCCGGTAGATCCAAGGATTGTTACAGTACGCCCCATTTTTTATTTATTATTGTTGTATGCAATTCTCCGAAAATAAGTCACTTGCTGCATTTAATAGTTTCGGTATTGACGTTAAGGCCAGATATTTTGCCAAGATATCGAGTGTTGATGAACTTTCCAATCTCCAGTTGATGCAAAACCTGCCCTTACTGGTGTTGGGCGGGGGGAGTAATATCCTGTTTATGGGAGACTTCAATGGTTATATACTTCATAATCAGATCCGGGGAATTGAAGTGGTTCACGAAGATGAAGATCAGGTATTGGTGAGAACCGGGGCGGGCGAAGTTTGGCATGACTTTGTGGAATACTGTATCGGTAATGGTTTTGCCGGCATTGAAAACCTGGCACTGATACCGGGCCGGAATGGGGCTTCTCCTATCCAGAATATCGG
Organism: Sphingobacteriales bacterium; assembly: GCA_024640385.1. Classification (GTDB taxonomy): domain Bacteria; phylum Bacteroidota; class Bacteroidia; order Chitinophagales; family Chitinophagaceae; genus Pollutibacter. The sequence continues at coordinate 4,288 of JAHEFC010000298.1, read as the reverse complement.
GGCATATGGGGTGGAGGTCAAAGATGTATTTTATGAGCTGGAAGCTTTTCATCTTTTTGAGAAAAAGATCTACAGGTTCAGTGCTTCCGACTGCGCTTTCGGTTACCGGGATTCTGTTTTCAAAAACAAATACAAAGGGCAGTTCATGATCAGTTCAGTAACCTATCGGCTGAATAAAAAACCAACTTTCCATACCACCTATGGCGCTATACAGCAGGAACTGGAGGAAATGGGTGTTGAGGATCTTTCCATCAGGGCAGTAGGGGATGCAGTGATCAGGATCCGGAGATTTAAACTCCCTGATCCGGCAATCATTGGCAATGCAGGCAGCTTCTTCAAGAATCCGGAGATCAGCGCTGCAGATTTTCAGCAATTGAGATCTGTGTATCCGGATATTGTCGGTTATGCATTGCCGGGAGGAAATATAAAACTGGCCGCAGGCTGGATGATCGAGAAAGCCGGCTGGAAAGGGTTTAGAAAGGGTCAGGCAGGTGTTCATGATAAACAAGCGTTGGTATTGGTCAATCATGGAGGTGCAAAAGGGAAAGAGATCTATGACCTGAGTGAAGAGATACTGGCCAGTATTCGGGAGAAGTTTGGCGTCGATCTTGAAAGAGAGGTGAACGTAGTTTAGCAGGTTGCAGGTTACACAAGTGATCGCAGTTGAAATCTAAATCAAAAACACCAATGAAAAAGCTATTTCTGTTTGCATTATTAATCGGATCATATTTTACAGGTCAATCTCAGAATGCATCTGCTCATGCGAGCCAGGCATATTTCGAACTATTTGGCGCAGCTGGTGGGGTCTCATTGAATTATGATGCACGATTTTCGGAAAAAGAAAACGGCCTGGGATATCGTGTGGGAATAGGGGGTGGTTTTTTGTATAGCTCATCTTTTGGAACTAGTATAACTGTGGCGGTGCCGGTGGGGCTCAATTATCTGTTCGGGACAAGAAAACATTATTTTGAAATAGGTGCCGGCGGCACTCCTTTTTTTGGCGATGAAATGAGTGATCCTAAAAATTATTTCGGAGCAAATCTTTCAGCCGGATACAGACTGACTCCTTTTCAGAAAAAAGGCGTCAGTTTCCGTGCCGGTTATATGCAATGGCTTATTTTTTCGAACGGAACAGATTTTACGCCCTATTTATATCTAAGTGTAGGTTATCGTTTTTAATCCCTGCAACCTGCAACCTGCCACCTGCAACCTGAATCTGCTGCCTGCTATCGAAAGTCATCAAACTCATCATCTTCCTTATAACCCGATTCCTGGCCCAGGTTGATCATAGATCCCATGAGATCCTTGAACTCAATCCTGGCTTCCAGCACTTTCTTACTGATGAGTGAGTGTGAGCTCAGGCCATGTAACACAAATTCCATCAACAATGCCTGTTCTTTATCAGATCCCTGGGGGAAGAATTTCTTCACTAAGCCATAAAGTCCGTCTACTTTATATAGGAGCTGTACCTTCTCTTCATCTGTTGTGTTGAAGAGCATATTGATATTATTCCCTTTATCGAACCATGAGATGATGCTGCGGAATGGATTGTCGTCTACCACTCCTTCGCGCGTCCTTTTTTTCTTTGTTTCAGGCGTAGGGAAATACTGCCCGAATATAGACCGGAAAGATTTTTCCAACAGGTTATAGGCTACCTGGTAAGGTCCTTCCTGTTCGCCTTCGTAGACCAGTTCGATCTTACCGGTAATGGAGGGTATAATACCAACCAGGTCGCTGATCCAAACCTGGGTTTCTTTTTCTTTATTGATGATGGCCCTGCGTTCTGCAGCACTGTATGCATTTTCAAGCGCTGCGATGGTCAGCCTTGCAGATACACCGCTTTTGTGATCTACAAACTCGCTGGACCGGGCTTCAAAAGAAACCTGTTCGATCAGCCTGCGTACGAGATCGCTGATTTTGACTTTGGCGATCTGCTCGGCATGCACCTGGGCTTCCTGTTCCGTAATAGCCAGCGAATGTTCCACTGATTTTGGATAGTGGGTGAGGATCTGGCTTTCAATGCGATCTTTCAACGGAGTAACTATGGCACCCCTGTTGGTATAATCTTCCGGATTGGCGGTAAATATGAATAAAATATCCAACGGCATTCTCAACTTGAAACCACGGATCTGGATATCACCTTCCTGTAATATATTGAACAGTGCCACCTGGATCCTGGCTTGCAGATCGGGCAATTCGTTGATCACGAAAATGCCCCTGTTGCTTCTGGGTATAATACCATAATGGATCACACGCTCATCTGCAAAACTCAGCCTCAGGTTGGCAGCCTTTACAGGGTCGATATCTCCGATCAGGTCGGCCACACTGACATCAGGCGTGGCCAGCTTTTCACCGTAACGCTCTGCACGATGCACCCAGGCTATAGGAGTGGCATCGCCTTTTTCTGCGATCAGATTTTTTGCATATCCTGAAAGAGGATGCATAGGGTCATCATTCACCTCACTTCCTTCCACTATGGGAATATATTCATCCAACAAGTCAACCATCTGCCTGGCCATACGTGTTTTCGCCTGGCCACGAAGGCCGAGGAACAGGATATTATGTCTTGATAATAGTGCGCGCTCAGTATCAGGTATAACGGTGTCTTCATATCCAATGATCCCTGGAAATGTTTCTTCACCCTGCTTAAGTTTCCTGATCAGGTTCTGCCTGATCTCTTCTTTCACCGACTTAGGCTTATATCCGCTTTTTCTGAGTTCTCCCAATGTTTTTATCATAATAATTCAAAAGTCAAAAGTAAAAAGTCAAAAAAGGAAGCTCTCTATCTTCCTCTTTTCCTATCTGGCTATTTAATAAACGGTTTTTCGTTTGCCGCTTTCAAAATCTTTGAAGATGAAGGCACCGAGTTTGTCCAGTGTGGCAAAAAATGCCTTGCCATTGTTCGTCTCGGTAAACTCTGTAACAAATCTTTGCAGATAAGGATCACTGGCGATCATAAAAGTTGTGATAGGCAGCTTCAGTTTCTTGCACTGTGCAGCCAGGTTCAGGCAGCGATTGGTGATCTTTCTGTCCAGGCCAAAACTGTTCTTGTAATATCTTTTCCCAACTTTCATGCAAGTGGGCTTGCCATCTGTGATCATGAAGATCTGTTTGTTGGGGTTCTTTCTTCTTCTCAATATGTCCATGGCCAGTTCAAGACCCGCAATTGTATTGGTGTGATATGGCCCAACCTGCAGATAAGGGATGTCTTTGATCTCAACCATCCAGGCATCATTGCCGAATACTACTATGTCCAGCGTGTCTTTAGGATATTTGGTAGTGATCAGTTCACTCAAAGCCATGGCTACCTTCTTGGCTGGGGTGATCCTGTCTTCTCCGTATAAGATCATCGAATGCGAAATATCGATCATCAGCACGGTAGAGGTTTGTGTTTTGAAATCAGTTTCACGGATCTCCAGATCATCTTCGTTCATGCTGAAAGCTTCAATACCGTGATTGATCTGCGCGTTCCTTATTGAGCTCACAAAATCGATCTGCTCGAGCATATCACCGAACTGGAAAGGCCTTGTTTCAGGATTTATATCGTCTCCCAATCCGGGTTTGAATGTACTGTGTTCGCCAGATTTCGTTTTCTTCAGTTTTCCGAATATCTCTTCCAGGCTGCGCTTGCGGATGCCCTGTTCGGTTTTAGGTGTGATCCTGATCTCGCCCGTCTGGTTGTTCTCATCCAGATAGCCTTTCTCCTTGAGGTCATCGATAAAATCGCCCAAACCATATTCTTCATTGGTCAGTTGGTATTTCTTGTCCAGCTGCGTGAGCCAGTTCAACGCCTCACTTACGTCACCACTGGTATAGGTGAGTAGTTGCATGAAAAGGTCAAGCAATTTATCGAAGGTCGATTTGCTCTGATCGTTGGGATCAAAATGACTGAAATGGAATCCTTTCATGTCTGCAATTTAACGATTGAGGAATGCAAGCAGTTGGTTGAGGTAACCGGGTGGTAGTGTAAATTAAAACAAATTCCGGATTCCGGATTCCGCATTCCGAATACTTTCATATTCTGGAACGTGAAATCTGGAACCCGGAATTTAAAATCCCTGTCTGCCGGCAGGCAGGCGTAATCCGGAATTATTTATTCTGAATCACTCCGGGAGTCTCGGGCATCGCCGGCAGTGGATTCTTGAAAGAACGCTCGATATTATCCAGGTAATCTTTCAAGCCAAATGCCATACGCATTTCCTGGAAAACGCCCTTTTGCTTGTTGCTTAAGTTATCGGCCTTGTTTTCGAGAATATCCTGAACAGCCTGCCGCATTTCCGGGACAGAC
>JAHEFC010000042.1 GCA_024640385.1 Sphingobacteriales bacterium | reverse complement strand
AAAATCCAGGTATTTTTCCAGTTGCTTTTTGATACCCGATAAGTTGCGGTTCAACACATCTTCATCGAGCAAATTTCTTTCTTCACTTTTACCGCTGGGATCGCCTACCATTCCGGTGGCACCCCCGACCAGGGCCACAGGCTGGTGCCCGGCTCTCTGTAAATGCACCAGGAGTAGTATGGGGACAAGGCTGCCAATATGAAGGCTGTCGGCCGTTGGATCAAAGCCTATATAACCAATAGTTTTTTCTTTGTTCAACTGTTCCTCTGTTCCAGGCATGATATCCTGCAACATTCCGCGCCACGCAAGCTCTTCAATAAGATTCATTTACATTCAAATTTGCGCAAATGTATGACAGATTGACTGATATGAAAACAAGCAATATACAGGCCGCGTATGCGTTTTAAATGTTTGAATTTGTGAATATCAAAAACGCTAATTGCCCTGCTATCAACTATTTTTGCGTAATGTGCCGGTACTCAATGGATTCCGGTACAATTGCTTATCGGAAAGAATACCGGATGAAACCAATCAAAAAACTGATCTGCTGCATGTTGCTTCTGAGTTGTATTGCCGGTGCCAGGGGGCAGTTCAGGAAGTATTCCAATGAATTTTTGAATATCGGGGCGGGTGCCAGGGGCCTGGCCATGGGTGGGGCCCAGGTGGCTTCTGTGAGCGATGGAACCGCAGGTTACTGGAATCCGGCAGGACTTACCCATATCAAAGACTATCCTGTGCTGTCCCTGATGCATGCCGAATATTTTGCTGGCATAGGGAAATACGATTATTTCAGTCTTGCCATCCCGTTGACCGACAAGAAAAGGTCAATCGGCCTGTCCATTCTCCGTTTTGGTGTGGACGATATCCCCAATACACTTTTCCTGGTTGAGCCGGATGGAACCATCAACTACAACAATATCCGCTCCTTCTCTTCGGCAGATTATGCTTTTCTTTTCTCCTATGCACAAACCCTGAAAAAAACAGAAACCAAAAACCTTTCCTTCGGCGTCAATGCTAAAGTGATCTACCGGAAGGTGGGGACCTTTGCCAATGCCTGGGGTTTTGGCCTGGATGCCGGCATTCAATACCAGACCAAAAGATGGAAACTGGGTCTTGCGGCAAGGGATGTGACCACCACTTTCAACGCATGGACCTTCAGTTTCACCGAGAAAGAAAAAGAGATCCTTTATCTCACCAAGAACGATATTCCCGTGAAATCAACGGAGATGACGGCTCCCAGGCTGATCGCCGGTGCTGCCTACGATTTCAGGCTATCAAAAGATTTTTCCCTGCTAACAGAGGCCAATCTGGATTTTACATTCGATGGGAAACGAAATGTGGTGGTGAGTATGGATCCGGTCAGCATAGATCCCCGTCTGGGGCTTGAACTCGGCTACAAGCAAACCATTTTCCTGAGAACAGGCATCTATAATTTCCAAAAAGCCCTTGCAGATGGTGATACCCTGAACCAGAAAAAAGTATGGATCTATCAACCCAGTATCGGTGTGGGTTTCAAGCTCAAACATATAGCTATCGATTATGCCTTCACCAACCTGGCCAACCAGTCCAATCCTTTATATACCCATATTTTCTCCTTACGCCTTAACCTGGTAAAGAAGAAAAAAGAAAACTGATAACCTAAGCTGGTATGAAGAAGAACCTATTGATGATATTGCTGGTGATCCTGGGTATTGGCGTAAAAGCGCAATACAATAATGAGTGGATTGACTACAGTAAAACCTACTATAAATTCAAAGTCGGCACCTCCGGCATATACCGTATAAACAACACCATATTACAACAGGCCGGCCTGTCCAATGTGCCGGTAGAACAGTTCAAACTGTACAGGAATGGGGTTGAGATCCCTGTCTACACTTCCAATTCTTCAGGTATACAGGGTGCATCTGATTTTATCGAGTTTTATGGAGAACGCAATGATGGCAAGGCTGACACCAAATTATACAAACAGGCCAGTCTGCACCTGGATAACACGTGGAGTTTATTGACTGACACGGCTGCTTATTTTCTTACCGTTGATCCATCCGGTAATAATCTCAGGTTGGTAAATGAGGTCAACGACGTAAGCGGTAATACACTTCCGCCTGACCAATATTTCTTTTATACCTATATTAAAAGCTACAAAGAGAAGATCAATCCCGGATTTGCGGCCGTATTGGTACAGTCAAATTCTTATGTCTATTCTTCTTCTTTTGATGCCGGTGAAGGCTGGAGTACTACGGATATTTATCCTTCCACTCCGCTGATCTCAACTCAGAATCTCTATCCCTATACAAGCGGACCTCCGAATGCAGTGCTCAGTGTTGGTGCTTCAGGAAATGTGTTCAACCCCAGAAATATCCAGGTTTCAGTGAACGGCAACCAGGTGATCAATGATCCCTTGTTCTATTTCCAGGCAGCAACCAAGCAGATCAATATTCCCGTCACCATGCTGGGAAAGATCGGCGGAGATGAGATCAAGATCAATAATTCCTCTACCATCTCTACTGACAGGATGGTGGTGTCCAATTTCAAGATCGCCTATCCGAGGCAGTTCAATTTTGGCGGTTCAAAACTTTTTGAATTCCAACTTAATCCGAATCCTCTTGGGAATTACCTGGAGATCACAAACTTCAATGCCGGATCAACGGCCCCGGTTCTATATGATATCACCAATGGCAAAAGGTATAGCGGTGATGTACTGAATGGTGTGGTAAGATTTGCTTTGAAGCCCTCAAGCCTTCCAAGGCGAATGGTTTTACTGAATGCTGAAGCCCAGGAGATCAAATCGGTAACCAATCTGCAGACAAGGACATTTGTGAATTATGGCCTGGCAGCAAACCAGGGGAACTACCTGATCATTTCGCATCCTAAATTATACACCGGGCCTGGCGGTAATCCGGTTGAGAATTACCGGGCTTATCGCTCATCATCAGTGGGCGGCGCCTATAATGCCAAAGTCTACGATATCGATCAACTCATCGATCAGTTTGCATTTGGTATAAAAGCGCATCCGCTTTCTGTTAAGAACTTCATCAACTATGCCAGGAACACATTTTCAGCCAAACCCCAATATATCCTGCTGATCGGCAGGGGTAGTTTGTACGATGATTTCAGGATGTATGAATCATACCCGGTTACCAACGATATTGACCTGGTACCAACATTTGGTTCACCTGGATCTGATAATATCCTGGGTTCGCCCAATTACGATCCCCTGCCAGATATACCTATAGGAAGGATCGCGGCCATCTCAGGCGATGAAGTGGATGTCTACCTGCAAAAAGTAAAAGAATACGAAGCAGTACCCGTCAATGCCCAGAATACGGTGAAAGACCGTGCCTGGATGAAGAATGCAGTTCATGCAATAGGTGGAAGCGACCGCTACCTGCAGTCCATCATTTACGGCTACATGACCACCAACAAAAACATTATAGAAGATACGCTTGTCGGCTCCAAAGTATATTCGTTCAGCAAGAACTCCGCGCTCGCCATTGAACAACTCACGTCAGACCAGCTGGAGGCACTATTCCGCGAGGGGATCGGCCTTCTTACCTATTTCGGACACTCATCTACCAATACGCTTGAATTCAATATAGATGATCCGGAAAAATATGATAATAAGGGCAAATACCCGCTGTTCATCGTAAATGGATGTAATGCCGGTAATATCTTTTCTTATGATACCCTGAGAACTGCCGGCGCTGCTTTCACACTATCTGAAAGATATGTGTTGACGCGTGATAAGGGAAGCATTGGTTTCCTCGCCAGTTCGCATTTTGGTGTGGTCAATTATCTCCAGAATTATACCAATAGTTTTTACTCCGTGTTTGCCAGGGACAAATACGGCAGTAACCTGGGCCAGCTTCAGCGAGCTGCACTGGAGAGGATGATACAGAATACATCCCTGAACGATTTTTATACCAGGATGCATGCTGAACAGATCAACCTGCACGGTGACCCGGCGGTAAGGCTCTATGCATTTGATCAGCCTGATTACGTGATCGAAGATCCCATGGTCAGGATCAATCCTACGCCCGTTTCTGTTGCAGATGCCAGTTTTTCACTTCAGGTGAAATTTCAGAATATTGGCAGGGCCGTAGAAGATTCATTCCGCATTAAGATCCAGCGACAGCTCCCTTCAGGGACCATCGTTGACATCTATAACAGGAGGATCAAGGCCACACTTAATGCCGATTCATTGAAATTCGATGTACCCATCAATCCGCTGACCGACAAAGGCGAGAATAAGATCCTGGTCACACTCGACGCAGATGGCGAGATCATCGAGAGGACCGAAGCGAATAACACGCTGACTAAACCATTTGTGATCATTGAAGATGAATTGCGGCCCGTATATCCATATAATTACGGCATAGTCAATAAGCCAACTGTTACATTCTATGCATCAGCGGCAAATCCTTTTGCTCCAACGCGTTCTTATGTAATGGAAGTGGATACTACCGAACTGTTCAACTCCGCATTCAAGAAATCCGTGACCATACAATCCGGTGGTGGCTTACTGCAGTTCAATGTGCCATCCCTTACTTTAAGCGATTCAACTGTTTACTACTGGAGAACAGCTCCGGTGCCCAACCAGGGGGCTGACTATATCTGGAACAGTTCTTCTTTTGTTTACCTGGCCAATGGTACGCCTGGCTATAACCAGTCCCACTATTTCCAGATGAAGAAGAACCAGTACAACAAGATCGACCTGGCTGCGGACAGGAGTTACAACTATGCGCCAAAAACCCGTATTGTCAATTTCAAAACAGGTCTTTACCCGATATATTTCAACGACCGTCTGCAGGTGACTATTGACGAAAACCTCTGGGTGAATTATGGCTGCCGGTACAGTTCATTGCAGATCGTGGTGTACGACAAAGTGACCCTCCAGCCATGGTTCAATCAGTTACAGCCAAATGGACTGGGACGTTTCGACAGCTGGCCTCCCTGCGAACATAATGATAATGCATTTGAATATCCATATGCAGACCCTGCCTTCAGAAAGCGTGCCATTGACTTCCTTGAATCGATTCCTGAAGGGTATTATGTGTCTATAACAAACTTTGGACGTGAGATCAACACGTCTTTCATTAACGAGTGGATGGCAGATACTGCATCTCTTGGTTCCGGCAGGTCATTGTATCATACCCTGAAGAAACTTGGATTTGCTGATATTGATAGTTTCACCCAGAATCTTCCTTTCATCTTTATGACAAGGAAAGGCAATAAGAATTTCCCTGTTTACCAGAAAATGGGCAGTGAATTTGGCGACTACCTGGAGATGGAAGTAACCGTACAGGTAACAGAGAATGAAGGTACCATTGAATCGCCCTGGTTTGGTCCCGCCCTGAACTGGAACAGGTTAAGGTGGAGCGGAACGGATATCAATCCATACAGTGACCAGGTGTCTATACAAGTGATCGGCAAGGATTACAATGGGATAGAAGCAAACCTGGGTACAATCAAACCCGCAACTGATACTATACTCACCTTCATAGATGCTAAAAAGTATCCATACCTGAAACTTAAGATGAATAATAAGGACAGCCTGAACGGATCTCCCAATCAGATCAGGTATTGGAGACTGCTGGGTGACCTGCCACCGGAAGGTGCTGTAGCGCCGGGTGTTTATTTCAATGCCAAGGATACACTGGAAGTGGGTGAACCGATGTTGGTGCAAATGGCCTTCAAGAATATCAGCCCAACCGCCTTTGACAGTATCAAGGTGCAGATGGTGGTTACAGATCCTGCCAATGTTTCGCGCGAGATAGCTGTGCCTAAACAAAAACCACTGAAAGAAGGGGATACGCTTGTATTGAGATTCCCTGTTGATACTAAAAACCTGGTAGGACAGAACACGGTATTTATCAATTTCAATCCGAATTATGCGCAGCCGGAGCAATACCTGTTCAATAACTTCCTGTACCGGTCATTCTATGTCAAAGGCGACACTTACGACCCCACACTGGACGTGACATTTGACGGAGTACGGATCCTCAATGAAGATATCGTTTCTGCAAAACCGCATATTCTGATCAAGCTGACCGATAACAACAAATACATGTTGCTTGACGATACGTCGCTGTTGCGGGTGAAAGTGAGATACCCGAATAAGGATGTGAAAGAATTCAGGTTTGATAATGATACCCTGAGATTCACGCCTGCTGCGAATACAGGAGGGCAAACTGATAATACAGCCACACTTGATTTCTTCCCGCATTTCAGGGAAGATGGTTTGTACGAGCTTATAGTCACTGGCTCAGACAAGAGTGGCAATGCATCGGGTAAAATTGAATACATGGTGGCCTTCAATGTGGTGAACAAGCCCATGATCTCCAACCTGCTGAACTATCCCAATCCTTTCACAACTTCAACCGCCTTCGTGTTTACCATCACCGGTAATGAAGTACCGCAAAATATGCGTATACAGATCCTTACCATAACGGGTAAGGTGGTCAAAGAGATCACTAAAGAGGAGCTTGGAAGTATTCATATTGGAAGAAATATCACGGAATACAAATGGGACGGAACAGATCAGTATGGTCAAAAGCTCGCCAATGGTGTATACCTGTACAGAGTGATCACCAATCTCAATGGTAAATCGCTCGACAGGCTAAAACTGGACGATCTGAGTGGTGGAAAGTATAACGACTCGTCTACAGATAAATATTTCAAGGCCGGCTACGGGAAGATGTACCTGATGCGTTGATCTTTTCTGAAAACGATCCAGGTATATACCAAGGCCAGGATGATGAAGATGATCAACTCTGTGACCAGGAATATTTTGATCCACTTGTTCCGAAATTGGATTTTTATGGTTTGGTAGCCTGACTCTACTGGTACTCCCATTAACGTATTAAATTTTGTAAGGATAGGGACCGGTTTGCCCTGTATCGATGCACTCCAACGTGGATAGTTGTTCTGCTTGATCAAAAAAGTGTCGCTGGAACTAAGGCGTACTGTGGCTTCCATGTTGTTTCCCTGGTAGCTGAAGTTTTTGGATGTAAGGGCTTTACTGTCGTGGATAAAAAAGAACGGCGGCCGCTGCCTCAGTTTGTTCTGGTTGCCCGTATCGAAATATTTCATAGTTGACGGAAAGATCAATGGATATGGGAACAAGCTGTCCATCGCTATTTCTTTGCTGTAGAGTACCCAACTGCCGATAATTTTCGTGGTATTCGGGTATTGCGCCGTCACTAGATATTCCGGCAGTAAGGAAGGAGAGGGCAAGCCCCTGGGCGACTCCCTGACCATCTCGTTGATCTTGCCCGGCGAGAGTTGCCCAACACCTGTAAAAGGAAGGTTTAAAAAGGTGGCCAGGATGATTTCAACGATCCCGACCTGGACAAATCTTTTTACGTTATCTGCCCGAATATATTTTACCATCAGTGTGCCAACAACCAACTGAATACTGCCGTGGACAATGATAGTATCCCAAATAGTCAAACCTGCGATAAATGCTTTTATTCCCTGTCTGGGATGCTCCGCGCCGATGGAGAAATTAAACAGGGAAAGGCTGCCATTTAAGAATCCATACCCAAGGGCAAATATCACAGATGCTCCAAGCAGGGCGGATACGCACACCAAAATCCGTTGGAGTATTTTGTTGGGCCGATATAAACATTCCTGAAGAGAAATTGCTCCACCCAATATGAAAGACAGTAAAGCAAAAAGCCTGAACTCGCTGTTGAGGCGAACGTAATTGACAATAGGAAGCGCTTTATAGAAAGGCAGTACAAGTTCACTGGAAAGCACCAGGAAAGCCACGCCAACCATAGAGAAGTATAATGCGGCACCTCTCATTTTCCTAAAAAAAACAGCCGCCAGGGAGCCCAGAAGAAGAATCCCTATAAAACAGTTTCTCATGGAAATGTCGTTCCTGAAAAAAACATCATTTTTCGTTATGGGCATCGAAAAAAAGAAACTGATCCAGGAGGCTGTGGTGGTGGAGTTCTGGATACTCACCTGGTTGCCGATGGGGCTGTTCCTGTTGGTGTATGGCAGAACTTCGCTGTAGCCATAGATCATCCCACCGCAGAGGAGCAGGATGGCCAGAACCAGTAATGCTATTCTGGCCCATTGTTTTTGTCCCAGGAGATCAAAATAAAAGAATAGAGGGATGCAAAAAATGATAAATCCAATTGATATGCCCGGATGAGCTGATGTCAGCAGCCAGAAGCATGAGAGCAGCGAAGCGAGGAAGTACTTTAACTCTCCGCTGCGCTGATAAGAGATCAGAAAAAATAAACATACCGGAACGAATGCAGCACCCGTGATCCAATTGAAATGCTGGAGATGTCCAACTACAAATCCGCTGCAGGCATACGATACCGCGGCTAGCTGCCGTATATGTATATCGGTCAGCCAGAGGCTGCTCAGCATATACATCCCCCACACGGCAAGAAGCAGGTATACGAGCATTTCAGCAGTGAATGTATAAGCGTTGTAGCCGGGAACCGCTGCGATCAGCCAGGTCCCTGGATTCCAGTAACCCAGGCTCATATCTCCGTAGACCGGAAAGCCGTAATTCAGATATGGGTTCCACAATGGAAAGTTTCCTGCATCCAGCGATTCAGAAAGAAAGTATTTAAGCGGGAAATATGCAGAAAAAAAATCGTTCTTGATTGCAAACTGAAATGAAGCAATGGGAAGAAATGCAATGAGGACGATCAAAAAACATGTGATGAGGGGATGTTTTTCAAAAATATGCTTCATTGCACTAATTTAGGATCATAAGTTAAATATACTGATGATTGAAGAACCGGGGTCGATAACATGTATTTACTGTGAGGCGGAAGCGAAGATATTTGATGAAAGGGCATTCCATAGATATGCTCCCGTGTTCGGACCTTTCAGGATCTTTATCTGCAAAACTTGCGGTGCCCTGCTGACCAATCCGATTCCTGATGAGAAAGTTGCCGATGCGATGTATAGATCTTTCGATGGCGGGATGTATAGTAAAGCGAGAGCGTTAAGGAGAAAATATCCTTTGAAAACCTGGTTTCGCCAGTGTTTGAAACATATGATGCAAGACACTGGCCTGCATAACAAAAAGGATTTTACATGGATAGATATAGGTGCAGGAGAAGGTGAAATGGCCGAGTTGATGCAAAAGCAGTTTCCTAATCATGACGGAACAGCAATAGATTTTCACAATGTTCCTGAGCGCCTCAGGAACCAGCATATTACCTGGATCGCTACAGATCTGAATAAGACATTTCCTGTTGAATTGGAACAGGCAGACCTGGTATTTGCAATCACTGTGCTGGAGCACATGGCCAACCCTGTTGATTTTATCCGGTCCGCGCTGGGCCTGCTGAAACCCGGAGGGGTGATGTATTTGAATTGTCCAAGGGCTGATAGTGCTGCATTCAAAATACTGGGAAAGAAATGGCCTTATTATATTCCGGGCGAACACATCACTATCCCCAGCATCAGAGGTCTTCAAAAACTGATGGACAGGGAATGTTCCCGGCTTTTCAAAGCGGGATATGAGGTGAAGATCAAGCCGGTTATTTTGCCTTACCCTTTTGGTTTTTATCTTGGATATTATCTTCCGTTCCTGGAGCGGGTTCTTCCTTTTTCATTCGACGTCTATTTGCCCACCGGATTACTGGAGTGCCAGGTCAAACGTTGTCATTGATATTGATCTTTTTGTTGATCAGGAACAGGGGCCTTTTTTTCGTCTCGGTAAACAAACGCGCTACATATTCTCCCAGCAACCCAATGGCCATGAGTTGTATGCCTCCAAATAGCATTACGGCAATGATTATTGAGGTCCAGCCTTCCACCGTTCTGCCATTCAGGTAGGCGATCATCGCGAAAATCGCAAAACAAAAAGCTGCCAAAGAGATGAAGACGCCGATCAATAAACTGATACGCAATGGTTTGAAGCTAAAGGAAAGCACGCCTTTCAGGCCCAACCCTGCCATTTTTGACCAGGAATATTTTGATTTTCCTCTGCTCCGTGCAGGAGCTTCAAATGGTACCGTAGTTGTTTTGAAGCCTATCCAGCTAAAGATGCCACGAAGAAAGATCTCTCTTTCTTCAAAGCTCAGTATACTCTTCAGCACTTTTCTGTTGAATATGCGGAAGTCCGCAACATTTTCCTCGATCCGGGTATCTGCAATGAAATTCAGAAACCCGTAAAATAAAGACGAGGCCCATTTTTTCATTGGGTTTATAGACGCTGTATGCATTCGCTTTGCTGAAACAAGGTCATATCCTTCGTTGAATTTGCTGATCAGTTCTGGCAATAGTGAAGGCGGATGTTGAAGGTCTCCGTCCATTATGATGATGATATCGGCGCTGGCCAGCTGCATGCCAGCCAGTAAAGCAGACTGGTGACCAAAAGTTCTGGAAAATGAAATAGCTTTTATCCGGATGTTATCCTTGGCGAGACGCTCAATTTCAGCCATGCTGTTGTCTTTACTGCCGTCGTCTACCCAGATCAATTCAAAAGAAAGCGGGCAATGCTTAGTGATCTCCTGATACAAAGGCCCGATGTTACCAGCTTCATTCAAAACAGGAACTATGATGGAAATAACAGGTGAGCCAGTGTCTGTGGGTTTCATTTTCCAATATTTAACTGCAACACCTGGATGTGGCGCTGAATATATTTCCCGATCATATCAAATTCAATGTTTACGGGTTGGCCTTTCTGCAGGCGGTTAAGGTTGGTATGCTCCCAGGTGAAAGGGATGATGGCTACGCTGAATTGACTGTCGTTCACCTCGAACGCAGTTAAACTGATCCCGTTTACGCATACGGAACCTTTTTCGATCATCAGGGCCCGGAATTTTTCCGGGAAGCTGAATGTGAATTTCCAGGAACCATCCATTTCTTCTATATGGGTGCAAATGGCAACCGTATCCACATGCCCCTGAACCATATGGCCGTCCAGCCTGGCATTCATGGTCATGGCCCTTTCGAGGTTGACCTGGTCGCCCTTCTGCCATTGGCCTGCATTGGTTTTGGCCAGGGTTTCAGCCACCGCAGTGACCTGGTAAAGGTCTTTTTCGATCTTTTCCACCGTGAGGCAGATGCCGTTATGGGCCAGGCTCTGGTCCACTTTCAGATCCGGGGTGATGGCCGAACGGATCAGGAAACTCCTGTTTCCCCCGTTTTCAAGCACTTCTTCCAGTGTGCCAACCGTTTCAATAATACCCGTAAACATGCCCTGAATTTGGCAACAATATCGGGATGAAAAACTAAAAAAACACAACTCTTTGTTATTTGAAAACATCTTTTTATCTTTGCAGCCCTTAATCACTCAAAGGAGGTATAACATATGCTGATTATCGATTCAAAAGATTGCGAGAACATAGACAAGGCACTCAAAAAGTACAAGAAGAAGTTTGAGAAGGCCAAGATCCTGCTGCAGCTCAGGGAGCGTCAGTCGTTCACCAAGCCGTCAGTAAGGCGCAGGGCCCAGGTGCTGAAAGCTATCTATAAGCAACAGATCGCTGCAGGAACTATCGAATCTTGATCTCTTTTATATAATTTTAACAGCCATAAGGTAATATATCCCTTATGGCTGTTTTTTTATGCCCGGAACCGTGAACGATCTGCTCCCTGCTTTCCTGGAATACCTCCAGTTTGAGAAGCGTTATTCCGTGCATACCATACGTTCATATGGGTCTGATCTTCAGCAGCTTGACGTTTATTTAAATGCCAAATATGGCCCGCAGGACGTAGAGACTTTATCAACGCCCTTGCTCAGGTCCTGGCTGGTTTCCCTCAAAGAGACCGGTACCGAAGCCCGGAGCATTAACCGCAAGATCTCGGCCATTAAGTCTTTTTTCCGTTTTCATAAACGGAAGGGCACCATCACGCGGAATCCTTCCACGGTATTGAAAGTGATGAAAACCGGGAAAAGACTGCCCTCCTTTCTAAAGGAAGAGCAGACCCTTGAAATTATGACAACCCCTGACGTGGATAACTGGAAAAGCAGGACTTCCGCCATGATCCTGGAGATCCTTTACAATACAGGTCTGAGGGTGAGTGAGCTGGTGGATCTGAGGGAAAAACACGTGGACGAGCACAAGCTCGAGATCAAGGTGTTGGGGAAGGGGAACAAAGAGCGGATCATACCGTTGAAAAAGGAGCTGATGGATAAGGTAAAGGCCTATAAAGCGGCTAAACTGGCAGCGTTTGAGTCACCTGACAGGGATTACCTGCTGGTGAACAGTAGTGGCAGGAAGCTTTACGTGAAATATGTTTATCGGGAGGTGAGAGAGCAGTTGAAAGACCTGAAGCAGGTGAGTAAGAAAAGCCCACACGTGATGCGCCATACATTTGCCACACAGCTGGTGAATAACGGGGCGGATCTAAACGCGATCAAAGAACTTTTGGGCCATGCAAGCTTAGCTGCAACCCAGGTGTATACGCATAATACCATTGAGAAGCTGAAGGATATTCACAAGAAGGCGCATCCCAAAGCCTGATTAACCGGTTAGCCGGTTAGTATGCTTGCCGGTTAATGCATTAGATAAGCAGGGAAGAGCAGACTTACCTCGTTATGAATTCGCGTCCATTTGCAGCGCGGTTTGTGCTTCTTGAGCAAATAATTTCAGATGAATTAAATAAGCAGGGAGACCGAACTCAGCACTGGTTCACAATAAAACAGTTTCTATGTGCGATGCGCCCTGAACTTCTAAGTATTTCATCTCAAATTAGCAGGGGATATTGGGCTCAACGGGGTTTCACAATAAAACCGCATCTATTTGCATCGCCTGAACTACTTTAGCCATTAATCCCGGATAAACAGGAGAATAGCGAACCCGGCGCAGGGTAAGGGCGAAGAATCCAAAGGGCACGCAAACTGGGAATTTCAGCCAATCTATCTCTTCCATACTTATCTAGTGCACTCCCCGGCTCTCATACTAACCGGTTAACCGGTTAGTATGGACGCCGGCTAACCAGTTAGATTGGGTCCGGCCAACATACTAATTTGCCGTTTGCAACCGTTAACATTTTAGATGGGTTTTTGACACTAAATTCATTTGATTATCTCCGTCTTTTTGCGTAAATTGAATATGCTTCAGTCAGGGATTTGACCCTGCGGAAAGACAGATCTTTATTTATTGTTTCACCAGAAAAAAAAATCGTTTGCCATGAACGTTAACATCCAGACAGTGCGTTTTGATGCGGATTCAAAACTGATTGACCACGTTAACAAAAAGATCACCAAAATTGAGAATTTTCATGACCGAATAACCAAAATCGATGTTTATCTAAAACTGGATAATGTAGTGCACCAGATAAAAGACAAAGTAGCAGAAATCAGGGTAAAGGTTCCACGCCACGAATTTTTTGTAAAACACACCTCAAAATCCTTTGAAGCTTCATTTGACAGCGCTTTGGAGTCGATCATTTCACAGATTAAAAAAACCAAACAAAAACAAGCAGCATAATCTTTCTGATAATATAAAACACGAAAGGGCCGGGAACGGCCCTTTTTTTATGCAATTCCTTCAATTATTTCTTTTTCAAAATTTTTGCATTTCACAATTTCCATTACCTTTGCCTTCCCAAAAAATGGGGTGCAGATCTTTTCAGATAGTCAGAATAAGCCACTTTAGCTCAGCCGGTAGAGCAACTGATTTGTAATCAGTAGGTCGTTGGTTCGATCCCGACAAGTGGCTCTTTGATAGGTTGGGCAGGTTCCAGAGCGGCCAAATGGGGCGGACTGTAAATCCGCTGTCTTTCGACTTCAGAGGTTCGAATCCTCTCCTGCCCACTTGTCCGCCTGGTTGCAAGCCATGGCGGGCCTTGTCTGCCAGTGCTTTAGCACGGGCCGGCTGACTTCCGGGCGAAAGCACGTAAGTTGTGGTTCTTCATCGCAAGGCCTGGAAGTTGATACTTTCAGCCTGGCTTTACAGGATCAGGGAGTTCTTTAAGGTTCATCTGTGACGGCCGGGCCGGCAGGTGAAATGATTTCGCCGATGATATCGGTGATTATAAGCGGGAGTAGCTCAGTTGGTAGAGCGATAGCCTTCCAAGCTATAGGTCGCGGGTTCGAGCCTCGTCTCCCGCTCAATTTGGTTGTGCTGATGGTGCAGATGGATCCCATGGATCTTTCGGCCTCATGATAACCAGCCACCTGGGTAATAAGCCGTTGTAGCTCAGTGGTAGAGCACTTCCTTGGTAAGGAAGAGGTCTGGGGTTCAATTCCCCATAACGGCTCAAAAATGGAATAGAGCAGCTTTGCTGCGTTCAGATATAACAATTGTATACACAACCTAAAATGGATAACAATGTCTAAAGAGCAATTTAAGCGGGATAAACCCCACGTTAACGTTGGTACCATCGGTCACGTTGACCATGGCAAAACCACTTTAACTGCTGCTATCACAAACATCCTGGCAAAAAAAGGATGGGCACAGGAAAAGAAGTATGATGAAATCGATGCTGCTCCTGAAGAAAAAGAGCGTGGTATTACCATCAATACGGCGCACGTGGAGTATCAGACCGCAAACCGCCACTATGCTCACGTTGACTGTCCAGGTCACGCTGACTATGTGAAGAACATGATCACTGGTGCTGCGCAGATGGACGGTGCTATCCTGGTTGTTGCCGCAACTGATGGACCAATGCCACAAACCAAGGAGCACATCCTGCTGGCCCGCCAGGTAGGTGTACCCCGTATCGTGGTATTCATGAATAAAGTTGATCTGGTGGATGATCCGGAACTTCTTGAGCTGGTTGAAATGGAGATCCGCGAACTGCTGAGCTCTTATGGATTCGATGGTGATAACACACCGATCATCCAGGGTTCTGCAACCGGCGCTCTCGCTGGCGATGAAAAATGGGTTGCCAAGATCGAAGAACTGATGGCTGCAGTTGATTCTTACATTCCCCTGCCTCCCCGTCCGGTTGATCAGCCGTTCCTGATGTCTGTAGAAGACGTATTCACCATCACTGGTCGTGGTACTGTTGCTACAGGTCGTATCGAGCGCGGTCGTATCAAAGTGGGTGAGAGTGTGGAGATCGTAGGTTTGATCGAAAAGCCTTTGACTTCTACTTGCACTGGCGTTGAAATGTTCCGTAAGCTTCTTGACGAAGGTGAAGCTGGTGATAACGCAGGTCTTCTGCTCCGTGGTATTGAGAAAAAAGATATCCGTCGTGGTATGGTTATCTGCAAACCCGGTTCTATCACTCCGCACACTGAATTCAAAGGTGAAGTTTATGTGTTGAGCAAAGAAGAAGGTGGACGTCATACGCCATTCTTCCAGAAATACCGCCCTCAGTTCTACTTCCGTACAACAGACGTTACCGGAGAAGTTGAACTGCCAGCTGGTGTTGAAATGGTAATGCCTGGTGATAACATCA
>JAHEFC010000297.1 GCA_024640385.1 Sphingobacteriales bacterium | reverse complement strand
CGTCAACAGGAATAACGACAACGCTGCTAAAAATAATCTTATATAGCCCATGAAATAATAGAATGTATCATTAACGTTTCTTGCCATTCAATTTATCAGCAACACTGTCGTAATACTCCTGGGTCAGTTTTTCAGTCCAAACGGTTGGTTCCGTTCCACCATATATTGCGAGATAAGTTACTGAGCTTTCTTTTGTTGAGGTATGCCAGTGTTCTATCCCTTTACTGCACCTGATCACATCCCCTTTTTTCAGGATAACAGGTTCTTTACCCCGCTCCTGGTAATATCCTTCTCCTTCCACAATAATGAGAACCTGTACTGATGAATGTTTATGCCAGTCGAGGGTTGAGTTGGCCCTAAAAGTAGCCTTTGTAATATTATAATTGAATGCACTGTCAGCCTTAAGCACGTTGTTCAGCCAGCCTTCTCCGAGATAGTGCATATTCGGGGCCTTAGGACCCTCTACCAGATAGGAAGATATCGGGTATTCTGCATTTTGGGCGACGCTGAAAAAGGTAAAATAAATAGAAAAAGAGATGTAAATGTTTTCATCTTAATCAATGTCAGATAAAATTACCACAAAAAAAAACGGCTATACCATGAAGTATAACCGTTTTACCATTTCGCTCCTCAGACTGGACTTGAACCAGTGACCCTCTGATTAACAGTCAGATGCTCTAACCAACTGAGCTACTGAGGAATGGGGTTGCAAAAATAAACGTTTGTCATATTTCAACAAAACTAATTTTGAGTGCTGATTTTCAGCAGTTTGGGCGCCTAAACAATGAAGACCAGATACCCTGACATGCACAAAGGCATTAGAAAAATGATACACGCACATGGTAATATTCCGGATATTTGAAATATCACCCAGTCAAACCGCCATCATCCTGACATGAAAAGAACATTTTTCAAAATACTCCTGCTGTTCGCTCATATCATCTCTTCAGCATTTATTAACGCTAACGCCCAACAAAAACAACTCCCCAATATCATTCTCGTTTATTTCGACGATCTGGGTTTTGGCGACCTCTCCCGAACAGGCGCTGTGGGTTATACCACCCTGCATATGGATAAGCTTGCCAGTGAAGGCATGTTCTTCACCCAATTCTATTCGCCGCAGGCAGTATGTTCCGCTTCCAGGGCCGGCCTGATGACCGGTTGCTATCCTAACCGCATCAACATGAGCGGAGCCCTTGATCATACCGCCAAAACAGGTCTGAACCCTGAAGAGGAAACTATCCCGGAGGTTCTGAAAAAGAAAGGTTACACCACGGGAATGTTTGGGAAATGGCACCTTGGCCATTTACCGGAATTCCTGCCCCCGGCTCAGGGATTCGACGAATTTTATGGCATTCCCTATTCACACGATATGTGGCCCAATCATCCTACTGCAAAAAACTATTACCCTCCACTGCCGTTAATTGAAGGAATTAAAACCATTTCCACTACTCCCGATCCTGCTCAATTCACTACCAATTTTACCGAGAGATCCATCAACTTCATCAGGAAGAATAAAAACAAGCCTTTCTTCCTATATCTCGCTCACCCCCTTCCCCACGTACCTCTATTTGTTTCTGAGAAATTCAAAGGCAGATCCGAACAGGGGCTCTATGGAGATGTGTTGATGGAACTCGACTGGAGCATTGGGCAGATCACTAAAACACTGGCGGATCTCAAACTGGACAAGAATACCATCATCATCATCACTTCGGATAATGGACCATGGTATAATTACGGAGAACACGCAGGAAGCAATGCGGGATTCAGGGAAGGCAAAGGCGGAACCTGGGAAGGAGGTCAACGTGTTCCCTGTATCATCTCCTGGAAAGGCAAGATCCCTGCAGGCAGCATTTGTAACAGAATGGCATCAGCCATTGATATCCTTCCAACACTCGCTGAAATCGCCGGCGCACCTCTTCCAAAAAATAAGATCGATGGCGTTAGCCTGGTATCTCTGCTACAGGGAGATATGTCGAAAGAACCAAGGAATACTTTCTACTATTACTACAGGCGAAACAGCCTGGAAGCAGTCCGCCACGGAAATTTCAAATTGGTTTTCCCGCATCCTGGCAGAACTTACGAAGGATTCTCTCCGGGTAAAAATGGACAACCCGGCGGCGCCAATGAGAACTTCGCCTTTGAAGGCGGATTGTTCGACCTCAGAAGGGATCCAGGGGAACGATACAATGTTATAAAAGATTATCCTGAAGTAGCGGCCCAGTTAATGAAGCTGGCGGACGAAGCCCGCGAAGATATGGGTGATGACCTGACCAATAATCCGGGAAAGAATAGAAGGCCGGCGGGGAAATCAAATTGACGGATTGTCGCATTGGCGGATTAGCGGATTCAAAAGTTGTTGATCCCTAAGAATCCGTTAATTCGCCAATCCGCCAATTCGCCAATTGTATTCTGTGACCATTCTCACCTTTGGCACATCTATTGAACTGTAACTTTGCCTAAAATTTTGAGCGAATGCCAACACAAAAACTCACCACACAAGACTTTAAAGACAAGGTTTTCAACTATGAAACCGAGACCGAATGGAAACATAAGGGCGACCTGCCCATTATCATAGATTTTTATGCCGACTGGTGCGGTCCCTGCAAAATGGTGGCCCCCATACTCGAAGAATTATCCGATGAATACGAAGGAAAGCTGCTCATCTATAAAGTGGATTCCGATAAGGAAATGGAACTGGCCTCGGTTTTCGGCATCCAGAGCATTCCAACATTCCTGTTCATCCCCGTTGAAGGCGATCCCATGATGCAGCCAGGCGCATTTCCTAAAAAAGTGTTCAAAGAGATCATCGAAGAGCGCTTATTGGTAAACGCAGAGTAATTATATTTATAGAAATATTTCAAATATGGGCTTTCATATCAACGATAAGAAGGGCAACAAAGCCGGAAACAAGAATGCCAAGGGCGGCCCGGCGGGCGGCTCTTCCAAATTCATTCCGAAGGCAAACACTAAATCAGCAGGACCTGTCAAAAAGCCGATCAAAACCGGCGGAGCCAGGGGAAGCTGATCGATTTACGAATTGACGCATTAACGAATTGGCGGATTCTTAGGGATTAACAACCTTTGAATCCGCCAATCCGTTAATTCGACAATCCGCCAATTATAATGATCGAAGTCAAAAACAAACGCCAGGGTAAACTGGAAAGATTCGGACTGTTCTACCTGAACAGGTTTTCGGTCAGGAGGTCAGATCATAAGCCCTTCGATATTTCAGACGAAGAACTCAGCCGCAAAGTGCGGAAGATCTCACAGAAAGGCATCTTGCTCTCCGCGCTCACCGGCATCATTCTCGTTTTCCCCATTGTATGGTTTGACGTCAAATATTTCGACGCCCCCTTCTATATCCATTATGGCGCTGTTCTGGCAGCTACCATTATTACCACCCTCATTGAATTCTACCTCCTCTTCCTGATCTCCCTGAAAGCCGTTCATGAAGTGAGCGAACTGATCAATATGCACGCCCGCGAACGGGATTACCTGGACGGGATCTTCGGCGTGAAGAATATCCTGGCCCGTACCGCCCTGGAGATCCCCGATCCCGAACTGGAGATCCTCGGCATTGACCCTTTTAAGAGAATCTCAAAGAAAAATCTCCTTATTCTTGGACTTCTCTACAAAGCCAAGATCATAATCAGCAATATATTGCTGAAATTGCTATTGGTTTTTACCGTTGGGACCAGTATCATGGGCATCCCCATTGCCTATGAAGCGCTGCTGGTGGAAGCGTTCTGGAATGGTGTTGTGCTCAAAAGAGTGGTTCACGAAGCCCGCCTGCGGTTATTCGGGTTTGCCCTGGCAGAAGAGATCGCAGCCAATGTGGTGCGGGAAGGGCTGATCTACAAGCTCTCCCACAACGCAAAACTCGGATGCCTCCGTTCCATCGGAAACGCAGTGGTGATGACCCAGAACTATCACCCTAATATGATCATCCTCCTGGTCCATTTCCAGGATATCCTCAAAATAGAAGAAGTCCATCAATATGATAACTGGGAGGCATTTCTCCATACGCTGAACAGGGTGGAACCCTGGGAAAGGAATTTTCTGCTGGACCTGTTTACGGTGGCAGCAGCCTTCGACGGCAAGCTCTCAGGACTCGAAAAAGACCATCTCCGGGAAGCTTTTAAAGAAGAACACGACCTCTATTATCCCCGCCTTTTCCAACTTACAGCATGCCTGAAACAGGGTAGGCTGAACCAGGCACTCGAACTGTGCAGGCTTGATTTTACCGCGGGCTGACTTTAACGATTGGCGCATTGACGGATTGGCGGATTAACGGATTAACAAATCGGCTACTGCCATTACAATTCATTGATTATCAATCCGTCAATCCGCCAATCCGTCAATTCGTCAATCCGCCAATCGAATTCGCTAATGCCTAAAAAAGTCATAATACTGCCCGATTAACGGTTATCCTTAGTTTTTAAAAAACAGGCGGGGTATCTTTGCAATCCCAAGTCCAAATCCTAAAAACAACCAGTTCAACCAACTGTAGAGAGAGAATTGTTTTTTCAAAATTGAAATACAATAAGCAGCTATGGAGTCCGTTTTTAAACTTCTGATCAGAAAAACCAATACCATGAAATTTTCCGTACCTAAATTCATGGCTTTGATCATCATCCTGGGCATGCCCATGCTGATAATCGCAAAAAAGTCATCATATGCCGAAGGCAATAAGGCGACCCCCCTGCCGGTGGGCGCTGCTATGGTGATCAACAAATCACTCACTTTTTCATCCCTGCTCTATTTCAATTCAGGACTCGCTGACTCCGGCCTCCAGTTCAATGTGCTGGATATGGCCATGAAAGGTTTTTCAAAACTCAGGGCCAGCGGACTGGCAAGTGCCGACAGCATACTCACCATCATAGATTTTTCGAAGTCGTCTAAAGAAAAAAGATTATATGTAGTTGACCTGAAGAACCAGGAGATCGCTTACAACTCAGTAGTTTCTCACGGAAGGAATTCAGGACAGGAATTTGCAAGAAGTTTTTCCAATAAACCTTCTTCCAATAAAAGCAGTCTCGGGTTCTATGTCACCAGGGAAACCTATCGCGGATCAAATGGTTACTCACTGAAACTCGAGGGAACAGAAACAGGGATCAATGATATGGCCATGGCAAGAGCTATAGTCATGCACGGTGCCGACTATGCGAACGAATCTGTGATCAACGGTAAAGGTTATCTGGGAAGAAGCCTGGGTTGCCCTGCAGTTCCGGAAAAAATAAATAAAAAGATCATCGACAAAATAAAAGAGGGTAATGTGCTGTTTGTGTATTATCCTGACGCCAATTATATCAGGCGATCT
>JAHEFC010000296.1 GCA_024640385.1 Sphingobacteriales bacterium | reverse complement strand
TGGAATGATGCTACACAGGGTGCTACTTACCAGGAAGTGGCCATCCCTGAGGATATGAAGGAAGATGTTGATTACTGGAGAGGGCAGCTGATCGAGGCTGTTGCAGAATATGACGACACATTGATGGAGAAATTCTTCGATGATCCTAATTCGATCAGTGAGAACGAGATCCATGAAGCCATCCGTAAGGCAACGATCGATATGAGTATCGTTCCGATGCTCTGCGGTTCTGCTTTCAAGAATAAAGGGGTACAAACCATGCTTGATTGCGTGGTACGTTACCTGCCCAGTCCCATGGATATTGAAGCCATCCTGGGTACCAATCCTGATACGGGTGAAGAGATTTCCCGTCAGCCTGATGCAAAAGAACCTTTTGCGGCCCTGGCTTTCAAGATCATGACCGATCCATTTGTTGGCCGTCTGGCGTTCTTCCGCTGCTATAGCGGTCATCTCGATGCCGGTTCATATGTTAAGAACATGAGGAGTGGTAAGAACGAAAGGATCAGCCGTATCATGCAGATGTATGCTAACAAGCAGAACCCCATTGATTTTATCGAAGCAGGTGATATTGGTGCAGCAGTAGGGTTTAAAGAGATCAAGACGGGTGATACGCTTTGTGATGAGGACCATCCAATTGTACTGGAGAACATGTTCATTCCTGAACCTGTGATCTCTATCGCTGTTGAACCCAAGGCCCAAGCGGATGTTGACAGGATGGGTATGGCGATTGGCAAGCTCATCGAGGAAGATCCTACACTGAGGGTTAAAACAGATGAAGAAACCGGCCAGACCGTATTGAGTGGTATGGGTGAACTTCACCTGGAGATCATCGTGGACAGGATGAAGCGTGAGTTTAAAGTTGAAGTTAACCAGGGTGCTCCCCAGGTGGCATATAAAGAAGCTTTCCAGGCTACTATTGAGCACAGGGAAGTACTGAAAAAACAAACCGGTGGTCGCGGTAAATTCGCTGACATCGTATTCGAATTCGGTCCTGCGGAAGAAGAGTGGCTGAAAGAAAACCCCGGCAAGCAGATGCAGTTTGTCAATGATATCTTTGGTGGATCCATCCCCAGGGAATTCATTGCACCGATCCAAAAAGGTTTTGAACAGGCCATGACCAATGGCGTGTTGGCTAACTACCCTGTTGAACATATGAGGGTGCGGATCTTCGATGGCAGCTACCACCAGGTTGACTCTGACGGTATGAGTTTTGAACTTTGTGCCCGCAGCGGATTCAGGGAAGCGGCTAAGAAAGCCAAGCCGGTGTTGCTGGAGCCTATCATGAAAGTTGAGGTGATCACTCCTGAGCAATACATGGGTGATGTTACCGGTGACCTGAACAGGCGTCGTGGACTCCTGGAGGGCATGGACAGCAGGGCAGGGGCCCAGGTGATCAAGGCCAAGGTTCCGCTGAGCGAGATGTTCGGTTATGTAACCCAACTTCGTTCGCTGAGTTCAGGAAGGGCTACTTCCACCATGGAATTCTCACATTACTCACCTGCGCCAAGCGGGGTTGCCGAGGAGGTGATCGCCAAGGTCAAAGGAAAAGTAAATGCATAAAAAGAAAAACCCCGCCAAAAGCGGGGTTTTTTAATGTGATTAATGTGATGAATGTGGGAAATGTGATAAATGAATGTGATAAATGTGGATAATGCATTCATTTTCAAGCGTTTCATTTGCCACATTCATTCCACCACATTTTTCACATTTATCACATTTTCTCACATTATTTTTTGCGTAGAAATAAACTTTTCCCTACTTTTGCATCCCCATTGAAAAGTGGGTTATAAAGTATGTCACAGCGTATCAGGATAAAATTGCAGTCTTACGATCACAACCTGGTTGATAAATCAGCTGAAAAGATCGTGAAAACAGTGCGCAGCACAGGAGCGGTAGTAACAGGACCAATTCCCCTGCCCACACGTAAGAAGATATTCACTGTACTTCGTTCACCACACGTGAACAAAAAAGCACGTGAGCAGTTCGAGCTTTGCACGCATAAGCGCCTGCTCGATATTTATACGTCGTCTTCACGCACAGTGGATGCGCTGAGTAAGCTGGATCTGCCCAGCGGTGTGGAAGTTGAGATCAAAGCCTGACGGCTGATCATTAGTTCTTTTTATTCATCTCCCAATTTCTTCTGCGTTGTAGAAGAGAAGTAGGAGCGCTGAAACAAGATTTATTCCCGTATGAACGGGTCTGAAATATGAACAAGCCCTTCGAGGTTTGTTTACTACCGGTACTTCCATCGCCCTCTGAAGCTGAAGCAAAGAGGGAAGAAAAACGATACAAGGAAAAGGTCGGTGGCAAACACAGGATTGAAGTATGCGGTTGTACCGTACTGTCCTCATAACCGGGGAGGGGCAAAAAAATTATACAATGAAAGGTATTATCGGAAAGAAAATCGGGATGACCAGCATCTTCAGTGCTGATGGTAAGCAGACTCCCTGCACCATTATAGAAGCAGGTCCCTGTACCGTCACCCAGGTGAAGTCAACAGACTCAGACGGTTACAACGCACTCCAGTTAGCATTTGGCGACAAGAACGAAAAGCACTCCAACTCGTCTGAAAAAGGACATTTCGCCAAAACCGGTTCATCTCCCAAGAAAGTAGTTAAAGAATTCCGTGATTATTCCATAGAAAAGAATGCCGGCGAAACCATAACCGTTGACATTTTCGCCGAAGGCGACAGTGTTGATGTGGTTGGTACCTCAAAAGGTAAAGGTTTCCAGGGTGTTGTAAAACGCCATGGATTCAGTGGTGTTGGCGAGCAGTCGCATGGTCAGCACGACCGTCAGCGTGCTCCGGGTTCTATCGGTAACTCATCTGATGCATCACGTGTATTCAAGGGCATGCGTATGGCGGGCCGTATGGGTGGTGACAGGGTGAAAGTGAAAGGACTGAAAGTTGTCAAGATCTTCCCTGAAAAGAACTACATACTGGTGACCGGTTCTGTACCTGGTCACAATGGTTCAATTGTATACATTCAGAAATAACTAAACGGATTACGATGCAAGCAGATGTTTTAAATATAAAAGGAGAGAAAACCGGCAGAACAATTGAACTGCCA
Source organism: Sphingobacteriales bacterium (assembly GCA_024640385.1). Lineage (GTDB taxonomy): Bacteria > Bacteroidota > Bacteroidia > Chitinophagales > Chitinophagaceae > Pollutibacter. The sequence goes on along the minus strand of JAHEFC010000296.1, from coordinate 2,258 downwards.
GATGAGATCTTCGGAATTGAACCTAACACGCATGTGGTTTACCTGGCCGTGAAACAATACCTGGCTGCGCAGCGCCAGGGCACACACAAGGTGAAGACCCGTGCCGAAGTTCATGGTGCAAGCCGCAAGCTTCACCGTCAGAAAGGTACAGGCGGCGCCCGTAAGGGTAACATCCGTAACCCGCTTTATAAAGGTGGTGGTACTGTATTCGGACCGAAGCCTCATGCTTACGATTTCAAACTGAACCGTAAGGTGAAGGACCTGGCCAAGATCAGCGCCCTGAGTGCAAAAGCAAAGGATAACAGTGTGGTGATCGTTGAAGATGTTACCATGAATGCTCCTAAAACAAAGGAGTTCGCCGGTATCCTCGACAACCTGAAAGTGAGTGACAAGAAAGCGCTGTTCGTTATTCCTGAGTATAACGATAACGTATACATGAGTTCAAGGAATATTCCTTCTGTTCTCACCACGCTGCTCTCTGACCTGAACACATACGACCTGGTGAATTCAGATGTGATCGTGTTCACAGAGAGTGCTGCAAAAATTTTCACTGAGGAAGATGCTGTTGTTACAGCCTGATCCGGAAGTGGGGTATTAACTAAAAAGATTTAAAGAGTTAACAATGAAACTCAACGAAATACTGATCAAACCGATACTTACTGAAAAGGCGAATGCATTCCAGGAGAAGAAGAGGACGTTCTCTTTCCGTGTTGCAAAGCAAGCCAACAAACTCGAGATCAAGACTGCTGTTGAAAGCTTCTATGGTGTGAGTGTTGAAGATGTGAGGACTGTGGTTGTTCCCGGAAAGAACAAGAGCCGTTTCACCAAGTCAGGATTTGTAAAAGGCCGCAAGCCTGCATACAAGAAAGCGTATGTAGTGGTGGCTGAGGGAGAAACCATTGATCTGTATTCTAACATTTAATTGAAGAATGGCCCGCAAAGGCCGCAAACATTGCAATAAAACATGGCACTGAAAAAATACAAACCGGTAACAGCAGGTACCCGTTGGAGGATCGGAAACGCTTACGCGGAGATTACCTCTGATACCCCTGAAAAAACACTGCTTGAGAAGAAGGGCAAAACAGGTGGCCGTAACTTCCAGGGCAGAAGGGCTATGCGTTATATCGGTGGCGGTAACAAGAACATGTACCGTCTGATCGATTTCAAACGTAACAAGAAGAATATCCCTGCTACAGTGGCAACTGTTGAGTACGATCCGAACAGGACGGCTTTCATCGCGCTGCTGAACTATGCAGACGGAGAGAAAAAATACATACTGGCACCCCAGGGACTTCAGGTAGGCATGACCGTTATCAGCGGTGATGAGGTTGCTCCTGAGATTGGGAATGCCCTGATGCTGAAGAACATGCCGCTGGGTACCAATGTGCACAACATTGAGATGCAGCCAGGCCAGGGAGGCAAGATCTCCCGCAGTGCCGGTTCTTCCGCACAGCTGACCAACAAGGAGAATGACTATGCAGTATTGAAAATGCCTTCAGGTGAACTGAGGAAAGTGCTGATCAACTGTTACGCAACGGTGGGTGTGGTTTCCAACTCGGACCACAACCTGGAGAGCATGGGTAAGGCGGGTCGTAACAGGTGGAAAGGCATCAAGCCGCGTAACCGTGGTGTGGCCATGAACCCTGTGGATCACCCGATGGGTGGTGGTGAAGGTAAATCTTCAGGCGGACACCCGAGGAGCCGTACTGGTAAATACGCCAAGGGTGAGAAGACCAGGACAAGGGGTAAAGGAAGTGATAAGCTCATTCTTCAGCGTAAGAATGGTAAAAAATTAGCCAAGTAATCAATCACATTCACCACATTTATCACATTCATCACATTTTAAGATATGGGTCGTTCAATTAAAAAAGGTCCTTACGTAAGTGCAAAGCTGGAGAAGAAGGTTCTTTCCATGAATGAAGGCAAAGCCAAGCGGGGAGTACTGAAAACATGGAGCAGGAGAAGCACGATCACTCCGGATTTCGTAGGGCATACACTGGCCGTTCATAACGGGAACAAATTCATCCCTGTGTACGTAACGGAATTCATGGTTGGTCACAAACTCGGGGAGTTTGCACCTACCAGGAACTTTAAAGGACATTCCAGCAAAAAAGTAGCGTAAGTCCAGAACTTAGGCGATAAAACGAATTATAACAATGGAAGCTGTAGCAAAACTTAGAAATTATCCTACGTCACCCCGCAAGATGCGTCTGCTGGCTGATGAGATCCGCGGCATGAAGGTGGAGAACGCGATTGCG
>JAHEFC010000579.1 GCA_024640385.1 Sphingobacteriales bacterium | reverse complement strand
TATAATGCAGAGAGTGAAAGGTGTCATACTCAGGAACAGGATCCCCACAGGCATACATCTTGACGCTGATACGATGAGAAGGATCTCAGAAGCTGCTGTCGATAATCTTGCCTTACTTCATTCCATTGATCTTCACTCTTCAGGCCTGATCAATTTGGGCAGGCCGGAAGGTTATATACTCAGGCAGGTTGAAGGATGGGTGAAAAGATATTACAACGCAAAAACAGATGAGGTTACTGCCATGGATAAGACTGCTGAATGGTTAAATGCCAATATTCCGGCAGAAATTTCACCCGCGTTCATTCATAATGATTATAAGTACGATAACCTGGTGTTGAATCCTGATGATCTTTCTGAAATACGTGCTGTGCTCGATTGGGAAATGGCCACAATAGGTGATCCTTTGATGGACCTTGGAACATCGCTTGCGTATTGGGCGGAAGCTGGCGACAGTGAAGCATTGAAGCCATTCAATCTCACCTGGTTGGAAGGAAACCTTAACCGGGAGCAGGTATTGATTCGATACCAGGAAAGAACCGGAACTGATACAGGCAATTTTCTTTTCTATTATGTATTTGGATCATTCAAGATCGCAGTGATCGTGCAACAGATCTATGCGCGCTATAAAAAAGGATTCACAGAAGATCCCCGTTTTGCATCGTTGATCTTTGTGGTTAAGGCTTGCGCGGAAAATGCACAGAAAGCGATCAGGTATAACAGGATCAGTAACTTCTATTAATAAATGATCATGGAAATGAAACTGGAAGACATTCGCAAAATACTTGTACTTGGTGCAGGGACCATGGGACTAAGGATCGGCCTGCAGGCAGCGCTGAGTGGTTACGATGTAACGATCTATGATATTGATGACCGGGCTTTTGCTGCAGCCCATAAGATCCAGCCCGCCATTCTTAAACACCTGGAAAAGATTGGTAAAATCAGCCATGAGCAGGGATTGGAAGCACTGGCAAGGATCAGGTTCACAACCGATGCTGCAGATGCCGCAAAGGATGCCGACCTGGTGAGTGAATCTGTTTTTGAAGATCTTAACGTGAAGAAAGAAGTATGGACGAAATTCGGTAAGCTTTGTCCTGCTAAGACTATTTTCACCACCAATACGTCATACATGCTCCCTTCCTGGTTTGCGGCAGAAACCGGAAGACCGGAACGGTTTTGTGCTTTTCATTTTCACGATGTTTTCCAGGCCGTGGTGGTTGACATCATGCCGCATGCCGGCACTGACCCATGGATCGTGGATCTGCTGATGGAGCTGGGAAAGAAACTTGAACAGGTGCCTGTAGTTGTTCACAAAGAGAATTCTGGTTATATCACCAATGCGATGCTGGTAGCACTGGTGGGTGCCGCCGGTGCGCTGCTGACCGGTGGTGTGGCCAGCTATGAAGACATTGATAAAAGCTGGAAATATAATTTCGGGATGAACGGGCCATTTGAGATCCTGGATAAGGTGGGACTGGATACGGCATGGCATATCACTAAGACCCTGCCTGATGCCAAAAGCAAAAAGTTTGCGGACTTGTTGAAAACATATGTTGATGCGGGCAAGCTTGGAGTAAAAACTAAACAAGGATTTTATACCTATTGATATGCAATACCTCAGCTTCCAGAACCTGAACTTCCTGCTCTATGATGTACACCACATGCACAACCTCCTGGCCTATCCAAAGTATTCGCATATTGGCGGGAGGGAAGAGATGGAATCACTGTTGCAGAGTGCAAAAGACATTGCGGACAAAGAGATGTTCCCGTTTTTCAAGGAAATGGATGAGCAGCCGGTTGTTTACAAAGATGGCAAGATCAAAAGCCATCCCCAGCTGAAGAATATTTTCAAAGCGGTGGCTGATGCAGGATGGTTCACTGCGCAGGTGAAACTGGAGGAAGGGGGCATGCAATTGCCCTACAGTATATTTTCTGTGGCCCATATGATCTTTGAGGCAGCCAACAGCAGTGCCCAGGGTTATCTTGGTTTAACAACGGGGGCCCTGGAGCTGATCGAGCTTTTTGCTGCCGAACCTTACAAAAAGATCTTCATGCCGCCCATGATGGAAGGCAGG
>JAHEFC010000041.1 GCA_024640385.1 Sphingobacteriales bacterium | reverse complement strand
TGTGATGCCGGGAACTGACAGTTCATTTATGTGGACGAAATTCATACCGCAGGAAGACAATCCCCATATCAAAAACCCGGAACAGGGTTATATCAGCAGCGCCAATCAGCGACCCGTTGATTCAACCTATCCATATTTTATACCGGGAAGTTACGATATGTACAGGGGCGTATCTATCAACAGGAGATTATCTGTAATGAATAACATTACGCCTGACGACATGAAGAAATTACAGAACGACACCTATGATATATTTGCCGAACAGATCCGTCCGAGTTTACTGCGATATCTGCAGAAAGAAAGGCTGTCGACCGAGGCATTGAAATATGCAGAGATGGTGGAGAAATGGAATCTGAGCAGAACGGTAGACGAGAAAGCCCCCACAGTTTTAAACTACTGGGTAGATTCATTATCGGCTTATATTTTTAATGATGAATTCCGGAAAAATGAACTGCCGGTCAGGTATCCGAAAGACTATATCCTTGCGCAATATCTGATCAGGGACAGTTCTTCTTTCAAATTTGTTGACAATGTCAATACGCCGGACGTGGAGAGCTTGTCTGATGCAGTCACTTTGTCACTGGAAAAGGCAACGGAGCCATTAAAAAAACTGGAAGCGGAAGGCAAACTGGAATGGGGTAAATATAAGAACACTACCATTTATCATTTATTGAAAACCAACATGATGCCATTCGCAGTGCAGGGACTGCCGATAGGGGGAGGACAGAACATCATCAATGCTGCCAAGCATGATCACGGACCGAGCTGGAGGATGGTAGTACATTTGACCACACCTGTTGAAGCTTACGGTATTTATCCTGGCGGGCAGAATGGTAATCCCGGAAGTCCGTTTTATGATAATATGGCCATGGACTGGGCCAGGGGGCAGTATTACAAACTCTGGATCATGAAGAGGAATGAGAGCGGCGACAAAAGGATCAAGGGGTCTATGAAATTCAGTTCATAACAGCAAAACCAAGATCATGAAATTTTTCATCAGCGCCATACTTACTGCTTTACTCGCATTTGCCTTCGGTATATATTTCCCGTGGTGGAGCATCGCCATTGCGGCATTCATAGTGTATGCTATGATCCCTGTAAAGCCAGGCTGGGCTTTTGTTTCGGCATTTCTTGCCGCTTTTTTCTTCTGGGGAGGAATGGCATGGATCATAAGCTCAGGCAATAACCACATACTGGCTCACCGGATCTCCCAGGTGATCCTCAAAAAAGATGATCCCCTGATGCTGGCTCTCATTACTGCTTTAATTGGCGGAATAGTAGGTGGTTTTGCCGGACTCTCGGGAAGATTGTTCAGATTAATAATCAGACGAGAAGGGTAGTAGAGCAGGTTGCAGAAAATCAAATGTGCTGCAACCTGCAACCTGCCACCTTAACCTGCTAAAAGTGGTGTAAAGTTGAAAAAAACCTACCTTCGTGGCTGTTTAGGAATTTTGCCCAGCCTGCAACTGGGGTTCCTCTGGAATTAAAATTTATACAATGGCCAATCTTCACAACCGCATCTCCCGAAAGGAGCTGAAGGAGCGTATCCAGAAAGACGATACGCCAAGAACTACCATCTCATTTTACAATTACATACCCATTCCGGATCCGCAGCAGTTCAGGGACGAAATGTATAAGAACTACCTGGAAATTGGCGTTTTGGGAAGGATCTATATTGCACATGAGGGCATCAACGCCCAGATCAGTGTACCTACCGCAAACCTTGAAAGCTTTAAGGAATATCTTTTTTCATTACCCGGTTTTGATGGGTTGAGGCTGAACATTGCGGTAGATGATAACGGTAAATCATTTTTTGTACTGGATGTGAAAGTGCGGAAGAAAATAGTGGCAGACGGTATCGATGATCCAAGCTTTGACATGGGCCGTAAAGGGAAATATGTAAATGCAGAGCAGTTCAACCGGCTTACCGAAGACCCCAATACTATTGTTATTGATATGCGCAACCACTACGAATATGAAGTGGGACATTTCAGAAATGCGCTCGAAGTGCCAAGTGATACTTTTCGTGAACAACTGCCCATGGCAGTGGATATGATGAAGGATAAGAAAGATGCCAATATCATCATGTATTGCACCGGTGGCATCAGGTGTGAGAAAGCCAGTGCCTATATGCTTCACCAGGGATTTTCAAATGTATTTCACCTGGAAGGGGGCATCATCAACTATAGCCGGCAGGCCAAATCACAGGGCATCGAAAATAAATTTATCGGAAAGAATTTTGTATTCGACGAAAGGCTGGGAGAGAGGATATCCAACGACATCATTGCCCGTTGCCATCAGTGCGGGAAGCCTGCGGATCATCATGTAAACTGTGTGAACGAAGGATGTCACCTGCTTTTCATCCAGTGTGAAGAATGCGCCGAGAAATTCGATCAATGCTGCAGTACAGAATGCCAGGAGATCATTCATCTTCCTGAAGAAACCAGGAAAGAATTGCGCAAGGGACAGGATAAAGGGCAGAATATTTTCAATAAGTCAAAAAAGAGATACGAGCATTTCAGGTAAAAGCCAGTAGAAACAGGTGGCAGGTGGCAGGTTGCAGGTTGCAGGTTGCAGCACATTTGATTTTCTGCAACCTACCACCTGCTCACACGATGTTCTTCAGCGATGCAAGAATCCTCGTCTCTGTCTCAGATTCAGATAGTGCTTCCGGTTTGAATTTTTCACCTATCAATAACTCATAGAGGTCAATATAACGTTGTGAAATGGTATTCACCCATTCATCCGTCATGTCAGGAACCTGCTGGCCTTCCTTACCCATGAAATTATTGGCGATCAGCCATTCACGCACAAACTCTTTGCTCAGCTGTTTCTGCCTTTCGCCGGATTTCTGTCTTTCTTCAAATCCATCAGCATAAAAATAACGGGAGGAGTCTGGCGTATGCACTTCATCCATCAGGTAAATGGTGTCACCGATCTTACCGAATTCATATTTGGTATCAGCCAGGATAAGTCCCCTTGATGCAGCAATTTCTTTGCCTTTCTTAAATAATGCCAACGCATAAGAACAGAGCTGTTCCCATTCCGCCTTTGTGGCAATACCCCGCTCCAGTATCTCATCGGGAGAAATATCTTCATCGTGCCCGGCCTCAGCTTTGGTAGACGGGGTGATCAGTGGTTCAGGGAAAAAATCGTTTTCTTTCAGGCCATCCGGCATCACGGCTCCGCATAATTGTTTAGTATACTGGTAGGTTCTCCAGGCATGCCCAACCAGGTTACCCCTGACCACCATTTCAATCTTAAAAGGCTTACATCTGCGGCCGATGGAAACATTGGGCGCCGGGCTATCCAGCAACCAGTTGGGACAAATATCCCTTGTGGCATTCAGCATATAAGCAGCGATCTGGTTTAAAACCTGGCCTTTAAAAGGAATAGGACGGGGAAGTATGACATCAAATGCAGATATACGGTCACTGGCGATCATCACAAGGATATTTTCGCCAATTGAATATACATCACGTACTTTCCCTTTATAGTAAGATGTTTGGTCAGGAAACCGGAATAAACTCATGGTGCTAAAGTAAATCTGTAAGCGGATTCAAACAAACTAAGTAATACCATGTTTAATTCTTTTTTTGGCAAAAACTTAACTATTCCTATTTTGTCCCTAATTATGAACCCAAATAGACTGCGTATGAAACGAGTAGGTAGCGTATTAGCTTCCCTTATTTTGGTTTTGGTCTCAACGGTCGTTCTTGCCCAAACATCATCCATTTCCGGTAAAATCAGGAATACCTCAGGTGTCAGTTTAGGCAGATTGTCCGTGCAGATCAAAGGCACCACTGTTGGTACTACAACAGATGATAGTGGAAATTTCACCCTTGCACTGCCTTCCAGTACAAAATACCCCTTTACGCTGGTGGTATCTGGTGTTGGCGCTGTAACCCAGGAAATTGTAGTCAAATCTGCGTCAGATGTAATAGATATCGAAGTATTATCTGCTTCCAACCTGTCAGACGAGATCGTGGTTTCAGCAACCCGTACGCAAACCCGGGCCCTTGAGTCCCCTGTAACTATTGAGAGAGTAGGTTTGAACACTATTCGGAATGCTCCTGCAGCAAGCTATTACGACATTATCGGTAATGTTAAAGGTGTTGACCTGGTTACCTCCAGCCTCACTTTTAAAACAGTAACCACCCGTGGTTTCGCAGGTTCTGGTAATACCAGGTTCAACCAGTTGGTTGACGGAATGGATAATCAGGCACCCGGACTTAACTTTTCGGTAGGCAGCGTGGTAGGTTTAACTGAACTGGATGTTGAGAGCATGGAACTTCTGCCCGGTGCGTCTTCGGCTCTGTATGGTCCCGGAGGGATGAACGGGACCCTCTTGATCAACAGCAAGAACCCCTTTAAATATGAAGGGCTTTCAATGCAGGTCAAAACAGGTATGATGCATACTGACAACCGCTACCGCACTACATCGCCATACTATAATTTAGGCCTTCGCTACGCGCATAAAGTGAATGAGAGATTAGCTTTCAAAATTGCAGGTGAGTTCATTCAGGCCCAGGACTGGGTGGCGGATGACCAACGTAACTATATCAGGCCTACAGCTGCCAATGGCCTCACCATCGGTGAGTATGGTCCCGGTACCAGGGAATCGGATCCTAATTATAATGGCGCTAACAGCTATGGTGATGAAACTTCAATTGGAAGCGACATCAACACCTTTATCCTCAGCCAGATCGCTGCTGCGGTTCCCCCAATTTCAGGGTTTATCGGAGGGCTGATCGCAGAAGGTGTGCCGGCCGTTTCAAGAACCGGCTACCGTGAGGCTAATGTAGTAGACCCCAATACCATCAACTTCAAAGTAACAGGTTCACTCAACTACAAGATCACAAAGAATGTGGAAATGGTTCTGGCTGGCTACTGGGGAACTGGTAATACAGTTTATACCGGTAGTGACAGGTATTCCCTTAAAGACCTGAAAATGGGCCAGTATAAACTGGAGTTCCTGGCTAAGAACTGGATGGTTCGCGCTTACACTACCCAGGAAGATGCCGGCCAGTCTTATAACCTGACGGCTGCGTCAAGGATCACCAACGAAAGATTGAAACCTTCTGCTACCTGGATACAGGAGTATTGGCAGTATTATGTAAATAGCAGGATGTCAGGATTGAATGCCTATGACGCCCATAATGCTTCAAGGACATATTCTGACCGGGGATTACCACAGCCCGGTTCCGATGCTTTTAAATCAGTATATGACAAAGTACGCAGCACACCGATCAAGAACGGCGGTGCACTGTTCCTTGACAAAACAAATCTATATGCTGTAGAAGGTCAATATAACCTTGCCGAATACACGAAGAAGGTTGCAGACATCCTTATCGGCGGTAACTTCAGGCAGTTCCTGCTGAACTCACAGGGAACGCTGTTCATTGATACAGCCGGTAAAATTCCCATTAACGAATATGGCGCCTATGTTCAGGCAGGCAGGGATTTTGGCAAAAAATTGAGGCTTATCGTTTCTGGTCGTTACGATAAGAATGAGAAAATCGCCGGCAGATTCACTCCAAGGGCAACCGCAGTATTCAAAGTGGCCCAGAATAACAACATCAGGTTATCTTATCAGACTGCCTATCGATTCCCTTCTACCCAACAACAATACATCAGGTTGGGTGTAGGTGGTGGTGAAACGCTGATTGGAGGCTTGCCCGTTTTTGCTGAGATCTATAACTTTAAGGGCAATCCCCCCGTTGATCTTCCACTCAGCTCACCCACAAATCCCAAACAGTCTACATTCAATGAATTTAAGCCAGAAAGTGTTCAGTCTTTTGAACTAGGTTATAAAGCTCTGCTGGCGAAAGGAAGGTTGTTACTGGATGTTTACGGTTACCTGGGTGAATACACCAATTTCATCGTTAGGAAAGCAGTTGGTCAGAAGATCAACACAAATCTGGGCTGGACAACATCAAATATCAGCATCCTTTCCATCCCTGTAAACTCTACAGCCAAGGTCAAAACTTATGGTGCAGGTTTCAGTATGGAATATAGAATGACCCGCGGTTATTATGCCACGCTTAATGCAACCACCGATGTGCTTCAGGATGTTCCGGAAGGATTTATCGCATACTTCAATGCCCCCCAGTACAGGTATAACATCGGGTTTGGTAACAACGGATTCGGAAAGGACAAACGTTTTGGGTTCAATATTTCATACCGTTGGCAGGATACTTTCTTCTATGAAAGTGATTTCGCAACTGGTGATGTACCAGCGTTCCATAATATAGATGCACAGGTGTCGTACAAATTCCCGGAGATCAAATCCGTGGTTTCAATAGGAGCCAACAACCTGTTGAACCAATATTACACTACTGCACCGGGTAACCCTTCTATCGGGGGCCTTTACTACGTGCGTTTTGCTTATAACATTTTCTAAAACGGGATGAAAACTAAATGAACATGAAACAATTCAAAATAAATAAACTGATCGCCGGGCTATTATGTGGCGTTCTTTTGTTCAGCGCATGTAATAAAGATGTGCCGGATCCAGTTCCCAATCCCAGGCCTCAGCCAGGGACAGGGTTAACAATTGGGGATATTATTACCAGGGACACTAATTTCAGTTACCTGCTCGCATCAGTGAACAGGGTTGGCCTGGCAGATGCACTGTTCACCAATACGAATAATTTTACAGTTTTTGCACCGCCAAATGCAGTGTTCAGGGGTTTCCTGGCCGCCCAGGGGCTGCCTACGGGGATCTCGACCATACAAGCGATCCCGCTGACAACACTTTCTCCTCTGATCAACTATCACGTCTTAGGTTATAAGGTGGCAGCTGCCAATATTCCTGAAACTTTTCCCAACCAGCTCAACCATTCCATGTTTGCCTTGCCGGGGGCGCCTGCGCCTTTTGTAAGAGCGCCTTTATTCCCATCGCGGAGAGGTTCAAGTGCCTGGGTTAATAACGTGCCTGTGGTACAGGCGGATGTTCAGGCATCAAATGGGGTGATCCACGTGATCGGTGGCCTGGCATTGCCAACCTATACGGTGACTGCCATAGCTACACCTCCTGGCCCCAAATCAGTAAATACTTTGTCGGAGATGATCAAGACTGATACTACTCTGAGCTTTTTGGCAGCTGCTATTGCAAGGGCAGATGCCGGGCAGGTTGGAATGAACAGGCTGGATTCTGTTTTGAATCTTGCATACGGTCCAAACCTGACTGTGTTTGCCCCAAATAATAATGCTTTCCGGGCATTACTTACTGCGCTTGGGGTCCCTCCGGTTGAAGGTTCAATTGGTGCATTAGATCCTCAAATTGTAAGGGCTATTGTTTCTTACCATGTTTTAGGAGTAAGGGCTTTTTCTCCTAACCTTCCAGCTACACCTACTCCGGTTCCAACGCTGTTAACTGCAGCCATTCCCGGAACTACGGTAAGTGTGAGTACAGCCGGGGTGAAAGGACTGGCCAATCCAACCACATCCAATTTTACTTCTACAAACAGGAATGTTTTGAATGGTGTGGCACACGTGATTGACCAGGTATTACGGTTCCAATAACACAGAGACACGGAGAATAACACAGAGACGCAGAATAAAATACTAAAACTAAAAGAGACGAGAGCGAAAGCCCTTGTCTCTTTTTCTATACCTCCGCGTCTCTGTGTTATTCTCCGCGTCTCTGCGTCATTCTCCGCGTCTCTGCGTTATACATTGAACCTGAAATGCATAATGTCTCCATCCTCAACAATGTACTCCTTACCCTGCACCGCCAACTTGCCTGCATCTCTGCAGGCGGCTTCAGAGCCGTACTGAATGAAATCATTATACTTGATCACTTCCGCACGGATGAATCCTTTTTCAAAATCCGTATGGATCACGCCTGCGGCCTGTGGAGCCGTCATACCTTCAGTAACCGTCCAGGCCCTGACTTCCTGCACTCCGGCCGTGAAATAGGTGATCAGTCTTAGTAATTTATAGGTAGATGTGATCAGCCTTGCCACACCGCTTTGCGAAAGCCCCATGTCTTCCAGGAACATCTGCCTGTCGTCATAGCTTTCCATCACCGCTATCTCACTTTCTATGGCGGCACTGATGAAAATGATCTCGGCTTTCTCATCCTTCACCGCATCCATAACGGCCTTTGTATGCTCATTACCTTTCACTACAGATTTTTCATCCACGTTACACACATAGAGTACAGGCTTCATGGTCAGCAGGAACATATCATCGATGTGCTTGATCCTGTCTTCCACACTCACATCAAAGGATCTTGCATTTTTCCCTTGCTCCAGGTGGGCCTTCAGTCTTTTCAGGATGTCATAACCATTTAGGATCTCGCGGTCAGCGGTTTTCACCAGCTTCTCCGTTTTTGCGATCTTCTTGTCCACGCTGTCCAGGTCTTTCAGCTGAAGCTCGATATCGATCACCTCTTTGTCCCTCACCGGGTTCACACTGCCGTCAACGTGTATCACGTTATCATCTTCAAAACACCTCATCACATGGATGATGGCATCTGTACTCCTGATATTTCCCAGGAACTGGTTACCCAGGCCTTCACCCTTGCTTGCCCCTTTGACAAGGCCGGCAATGTCCACGATCTCCACGGTGGTGGGAACCACACGGTTAGGCTTGACAAGCTTTTCCAGTTCAATTAATCGGTCATCCGGCACCGTGATCACCCCAACATTCGGTTCAATGGTACAGAATGGGAAATTCGCAGCCTGTGCCTTTGCATTGCTCAGTGCATTAAAAAGCGTTGATTTTCCAACATTCGGTAATCCTACAATTCCTGCTTGTAAAGCCATGTTTAATTCCGTCTTTAAAAATGAAGGGTGCAAAGATACGTGTTTGCATTCCAATTCATATTTGAAACAGGGATTATGTAACTTGAGCCCAACATAACCGGAACATGACACTCAGTTATATTTGGCTTGGATTTTTCCTGGTGGCTTTCCTTATCGCCTTTGTGAAATGGGCTTTTCTGAACGATCCCATGATCTTCAAAGTGATCGTTGACGGGATTTTTAAGTCAGCCGGCGACAGTGTGGACCTGTCGTTCAAACTGATCGGCATCATGACCTTGTTCCTGGGCTTCATGAGCATAGGAGAGAAGGCAGGGGCGATCAGGTTTCTATCCCGGCTGGTTGGTCCATTTTTTTCCAGGCTTTTCCCCGAGGTGCCTAAACAACATCCTGCGATGGGGCATATGATGATGAATTTTTCTGCCAATCTGCTGGGCCTCGACAATGCGGCAACCCCGTTTGGACTCAAAGCCATGGAAAGCCTGCAGGAGCTGAATCCAAAGAAAGACGTGGCCAGTAACGCGCAGATCATGTTCCTTGCCCTGCATGCATCGGGCCTCACCATCATACCGGTGAGTATTATAGCCATGCGCGCAGCGGTGAAGCCCGCTGCAGCCAATCCAACTGATATTTTTCTGCCCTGCATGATCACCACATTTGTGGCTACCATAGCGGCCCTTACCATAGTTTCCTTCCGTCAGCGCATCAACCTGCTGCAACCTGTGATACTGGGCTGGATATTGGGCATATCGGCCATTATCGCCGCTTTGATCGCATATATCAAGATCTTTCTCGATGCCGGCGGAATAGAACAGTTCTCTGCCGTAGTGAGCAATGGCATCATCCTGCTGATCTTCCTGGTCTTCCTGCTCGGAGCCCTAAGAAAAAAGATCAACATCTTCGAAGCTTTCATAGACGGTGCCAAAGGTGGATTCGAGATCGCGGTAAAGATCATTCCTTACCTTGTTGCCATGCTGGTTGCGATCAGCGTCTTACGAACTTCCGGTGCATTCGATTACCTGATCCAGGGAATACAATCCGTATTTGCTGCCATGGGAATGCGCACAGATTTTGTGACAGCATTGCCAACGGCCCTGATGAAACCATTGAGCGGCGCTGGTGCACGGGGAATGATGATCGACACCATGACAAAATATGGTGCTGATTCCTTCGCGGGCAGGCTTTCCGCTATTTTCCAGGGAACCAGTGACACCACTTTCTACGTAATTGCCGTTTACTTTGGTTCCGTGGCCGTTAAGAATACACGCTATGCCATCCCGGCTATGTTAATGGCAGACCTCGTGGGTATTATAACTGCTATCTTTGTGGCTTATTTATTCTTTGGCAGTACTATCTAAAGTAAAATATGAAGTACACGGTTTTTATCCTGGTTCTCATCGCGTTCATCGCCTGCCGCCAGGGGGACACAGAATATTCAAATGAAGAACTTGTGAATCCCGAATCCGTACTGGCCTATGAAGAGAACGACACGCTGGCGATCAAAAGCATTCCTGGAGGGCTGGCAGAGTGGCTGAGCTTCTATAGAAAGATCGATACCAGGTTCAAACTAAGCAATTTCAAGGCTTCCGGTGTAAGTCTGCATATGGGCTCTCTTCCGGAGGCCATCTCAAAAGGTAATGAAAACTCGTTCAAAGACCTGTTTGTTTACTCACCGGACAGCACAAAATATCTTGATCTTATCAGTTACAATTATCTCAGGGAGAAAGATACACTGATCCCCGGGGATCCGGACCAGCAGGTTGTGCTGGCAGATCTGAGGAAGAAGTCTAAGAGCCAGTTGATGTATTTTGGCCCTTCGCAGTTGGCGGAATTTGCAGACTGGACCAGTAACAACAGTTTCATGATCGGCATAACCAGCAGAACAGATTCGGGTACCGACCTGAATGCGGAGATCATGTTCTTTCACCTGAAAGACTCTTTATATACTAATTTCAGACTGGATCATCCTATATCTATGGATTCTATCCTGATGACCCAGCATAATTTTCTTGATTTCTATTTTATCAACAGGCAATTCAATGTACAATGAGTCTGATCAGGATCTCCATTAACAAACTCAGGCTATTCGGTTTTCATGGGCTGCATATTGAAGAACGCACGGCTGGGGCTGAATATGAAATTGGCATGGAAATATTCTTTGAGTCAGCAAAAAAGATCACCCGGCTTGAAGAAACCGTGGATTATGTGAAAGTGCATGAGATCATCAGGAAAGAAATGGAGAATCCAAGGCCATTATTGGAAACCGTGGGTATGGAAATTGCAAACCGCGTAAAAGAAGTTTTTCCTTATATCACCGAAATTAACATTACCATAAGTAAAATCAACCCGCCACTCGTTAACTTTCGCGGCGAATTGGGCGTTTCAGTGATCAATCGGTATCAGCTATGAGGCATTTTCTAATCGTTCTTATATCCGTTTTTTTTGTGAACCTGCTACAGGGGCAGGATGTTGGCTACCTGATCAGGGAAGGTGAGCAACTGGAAAAGGACAAGAAAGAGGCTGATGCTCTGAAGAAATACCAGGAAGCGCTTCAGCTAGCCCCCAACGATATCAAGGCGTTGTGCAAATGCAGCGAACTGAGCGGAACAATTGGAAACCGCCAGCCTGATAAAAACTCGAAACTGGAATACTACAATGCGGCTAAACTTTATGCTGAAACAGCGCTGAAACTGAATGCGGATGATCCTGAAGCGAATTTTGCCATGGCCATGGCTTTGAGCAGGATCTCGCAGGTGACCAGCGGAAAAGAAAAAATTCAGGACGTAAAAGATATTAAAAGCTATGCTGAGCATGCTTTGGAGCAGGACTCATCCCATTATAAATCCCTTTACCTGATGGGGAAGTGGAATATGGAAGTAGCTTCCCTCAATATTGCTGAAAAAGCTGCACTCAAAGTAGTTTATGGAGGTCTGCCCTCCGCCAGTGTAGGGGCGGCCATTGCCTATTTTGAGCGATGCAGAAAGTCCAATCCAAATTTCATTCTCAACTATCTTGATTTGGCAAAAGCATATAAAGCCAATGGGCAAAGTGATAAGGCTATTGACATCCTGAACCGGATGTCAAAACTTCCGCCCAAAACGGCTGATGATAATGACTTCAAGGCAGAAGGTAAAAAATTACTTGAAAGCCTGCTTTGATAATAATGATCGATCGTTCCCTTCAAAATAAATCCTGAAAATGAAATATTGGTATTTCAGTTTTATTCTCCTGTTATCCGGTTTTGCAATGGGTCAGTCTTACGACCCCTATGCTTTATTTTCTCCACAGGTTTATCCGGTGGGTGCAAATGAGTACAGGAATGCCGCTGGTGAGCCCGGGCCTTCCTATTGGCAGAACAAGGCAGACTATGTTATTTCCGCGGCGCTGGACGAGAACAAGAATGAGGTCACGGCTTCTGTCACTATCACTTATCACAACAACAGTCCCCAGGCTATTGGTTTTATATGGCTTACTCTCGAACAAAATCTTTTCAATCCGTCTTCACGAGGTTATGCAAAAATGCCGGCTACGGGGGTTAGCCGGTATGGTGACAGCAAACTTGAGTTTCCGGGAGGATATAAGTTTAAAGCAGTAAAGCTGATCTCCGAATCCGGGGGGAAATGGAACGAAACCAATGCCGATACGCTGATCACTGACACCCGGATGCAGGTCAGGCTTCCCAAACCCCTGGCTTCCAGATCTGATGTCAGGATCAGGCTTGATTATAGTTTTACGGTACCGGAATACGGCGCGGACCGGATGGGCGTGCTGCAGACATCGAAAGGAAAGATCTTTGCACTGGCCCAGTGGTATCCGCGCGTTTGCGTGTTTGACGACCTGAGGGGATGGAATACGGACCCTTATCTCGGAGCGGGCGAATTTTACCTGGAATATGGGGATTATGAGGTAAGCATCACTGCGCCTGCCGACCATGTAGTAGTATCATCGGGAGAGCTGATCAATCCTTCTGAAGTACTCACCCCGGATCAGTTAAAGAGATATAATGCTGCGAAGGAATCTTCAAAAACGGTGATGATCCGCACAAAAGAGGAAATAGGAAATCCTGCAACAATGATGAAGAAATCCATGCTTACCTGGAAATACAAAATCAGCAATGCCAGGGACCTTGCCTGGGCCAGTTCAAAAGCATTCATCTGGGACGCAGCTTCTATCGAATTGCCCGGCGGGAAAAAGTCATTGGCACAATCCGTTTATCCTGTGGAATCAGAAGGGAATGCCGCCTGGGGCAGGAGTACTGAATTTATCAAAGGCGCTATTGAAGGATATTCAAAACGATGGTATCCTTATCCATATCCTGCCGCCGTGAATGTTGCCTGTAATGTAAGCGGTATGGAGTACCCTGGCATCATATTCTGTGGCTGGAAAGATAAAGGCGAATCATTATGGGGAGTTACGGACCATGAATTCGGGCACACCTGGTTTCCCATGATCGTAGGAAGCAATGAAAGAAGATATGGATGGATGGACGAGGGCTTTAACACCTTCATCAATATGATATCTTCCAGCGAATTCAATAAAGGGGAATTTGGCCAGGCCGATATCAATGGGCACGCTGCCGCGCTGGCATTGACGGATGATAATGCAGAAAAGGTGATGCTGACCCCGGATGGCATGCAGGAGGAGAACATAGGCCTGAACCTGTATTTTAAGCCGGGATACGCCCTGATGCTGCTTCGAAACCATATCCTGGGAGAAAAGCGGTTTGATTTTGCTTTTAGGAAATATGTCAGCGACTGGGCATTCAAGCATCCTTCTCCATGGGATTTCTTCAGGAGCATGGAAAACAGCTCTGGTGAGGATCTTTATTGGTTCTGGAAAGGTTTGTTCCTGGAGAATTACAAACTTGACCAGTCTGTGGAATCGGTTGCCAATACGGAAGATGGATCGGCCCTGCTGATCACTCTCCAGAATAAAGAAAAGATGGCCATGCCGGTGGTGCTGGATATCACCACCATGTCTGGAAAGCTGATCCGCAAAAACCTCCCCGTGGAGATCTGGCAGAGCAGTGGGCGCTATACGCTCCGGCTCCCGGTCGCAGAGAAGATCAGGAAGATCGTTATAGACCCTGAAAACGTATACCCGGATATGAATCCGAGGAATAATGTGTGGCAGGGGAGTAAATGAGGCGATAGGCAAGAGGCGATAGGCGAGAGGCAATAGGCTAGAGGTAAAACAAAGACCCTCTCGCCTTTCGTCTCTCGCCTCTCGCCTTTCCTTCCGGGGAATTTGAATATTTAAACGAAATTCCCTACCTTTGCCGCCCAATTAGCCCACACGGTTCAAAAAGTGCTTCGCCTGAGCGGAGCCACCAGCAGGGTAATCGTAAACAGACAGAAATGCCAAAAGTTAAAACGCACTCAAGGGCAAAAAAGACTTTTAAAGTTTCCGGAACCGGAAAGATCATGTACAGAAAGCCAGGTAGGGGTCACCTTTTGACCAAAAAATCCACCAAGCGCAAGCGCAGCTTACGTATTGGCGGCCAGGTAAACCCTGCCAACCAGGATTTCGTAAAAAGGCTGCTGAGGATGAAATAATCACCTCCGGTCAATTCTTATCTAACTTTAAAAATCATTTAATATGCCTCGTTCAGTAAACTCAGCAGCATCTAAAGCCCGCAGAAAGCGGATTCTCAAACAAGCAAAAGGTTTTTACGGCAAACGTAAAAATGTATATACAGTAGCCAAGAACGTTCTCGAAAAAGGTCTCCAGTACCGCTATGTTGGCCGCAAACTGAAGAAGCGCGAATATCGTGCCCTTTGGATCACCAGGATCAACGCCGCAGTAAGGGAGGAAGGCCTGACTTATTCAGAGTTCATCAACCTGCTCAAAGTAAAAGGTGTGGAACTCGATCGTAAAGTTCTGGCCGACCTGGCGATGAACGAACCCGAGAGTTTCAAGAAACTGGTGGCTTCTGTGAAATAAATACAGTTAAACCAATAGTACCTACCGGATGTGACATTAATTTCATATCCGGTTTTTTTGTTTTTAATATATTTTTGTTCCTTAACCCATTTAATTACGATTAATACCAGCACAGGAATTGAGCAATAACACATACACTGACCTTGTCAAGCAAACATTCTATTTTCCGCAAGAAGGTCTGGAAGTTGTAGACGGAAACCTGATATTTAACGGACTTGACATCAAAGCTTTGGTAAACAAGTATGGCACTCCTCTCAAACTCAGTTATCTGCCCAAAATAGGGATGCAGATCAACAAGGCGAAAGACATGTTTGCCAAGGCCTTCAAGAAGCACAAATACGAAGGGGAATATTTTTACTGTTATTGTACCAAGAGTTCCCATTTCTCTTTTGTGGTTGAAGAGGCCCTGAAGCACAATATCCACCTGGAGACTTCATATGCATACGACATAGAGATCATCAATAAACTCTATGAGAAAAAGAAGATCACGAAGGATACTTATATCATCTGCAACGGGTTTAAACAAAAGTCATATACTTCACGGATTGCCAAACTGCTCAATACAGGATTTAAGAATGTAGTGCCCGTGCTGGATAACAAAGAGGAACTGGAAGCCTATCGAAAATCTGTGAAAGTTCCGTTCAAGCTGGGCATTCGGGTGGCCGCTGAAGAAGAACCGACATTCCCATTCTACACGTCAAGGCTGG